>JAYVYB010000356.1:0-24869 GCA_043784625.1 Methylovirgula sp. | reverse complement strand
GACGACGCCAATAACCAAGGCGTTTGGGCAGAGCAAAAGCACAAGGCAGATATTTGCTGGGAGCTGAACGTGTCCGCATTCAAAAAGATGCTGTTTAAGGCGCTGAAATAAAAAGGGGGCCTGAGCCCCCTTCCCTGTTCCGGCTGGTTGCCGAAAATTACTTTGGCAACAATACCTTGTCGACAACGTGGATTACACCGTTCGACTGGAACACGTCGGCGATGGTCACCTTGGCGACGCCGCCATTTTCATCGGTGACGGTGACGCCATCGGCGGTCTTTGCCACTGTGAGCGAGCCACCGGCCACTGTCTTCAGAACAGCCTTGCCGCCGTTCATCTCTGCTGCCTTGAGCAAATCAGCTGCGCCCATTTTGCCCGCCACAACGTGGTAGGTAAGGATTGCGGCCAACTTGGCTTTGTTTTCCGGCTTCAGGAGCGTTTCCACTGTGCCCTTTGGCAACGCGTCGAACGCCGCATTTACCGGTGCAAACACTGTGAACGGGCCCGCGCCGGACAATGTTTCCACCAAGCCCGCTGCCTTGACGGCGGCAACCAATGTGGTGTGATCCTTCGAATTTACGGCATTTTCAATGATGTTCTTGGTTGGCAACATTGCCGCGCCGCCGACCATTACGTCTGCTGCGATGGCAGAAACGTTGATGAACGCTGGTGCAGCGGCCAAAGTGGCGAGGCCGAGGCCAAACGCAAAAGCAATTTTGGTGATTTTCATAAAGTATCTCCCAGATACGTCTTCGGCTTTATTGCCGATGTGGGAGATACGGGAAGGTAAACAGGAAGTTTCAGCGCCGGAGCCATTTTGGATATAATTTTTTCCGGCGCTGAAAAATTCTAGCGCGCTACCACGTTGTGCAGCGTTTGGTCCGCACCATCAAAAAACCGGCGCACGCCGCGCGCGGCCTGGCGGATGCGCTGTTCGTTTTCAACCAAGGCCAGACGGACATAATCATCCCCGTGCTCGCCAAAACCAATGCCGGGTGCAACGGCAACGTCGGCCTTTTCGATCAGCAGCTTGGAGAATTCCAGCGAACCGAGGTGCTTGAATTTCTCCGGCACCGGCACCCAGGCAAACATCGACGCCGCGGGTGAAGGAATGTCCCACCCGGCTTGCGCAAAGCTCTCGACCATCACGTCGCGGCGCTTCTTGTAAGTCTGACGCATCTCTTCTATGCAGGATTCGGGGCCGTTCAAAGCAGCCGCAGCAGCAACCTGAATCGGCGTATAGGCGCCGTAATCCAGATAGGACTTGATGCGCGCCAAAGCCGCAATCAGGCGTTCATTGCCCACCGCAAAGCCCATGCGCCAGCCCGCCATGGAAAAGGTTTTCGACATCGAGGTAAACTCGACGCAAACATCCATTGCGCCCGGCACCTGAAGCACCGATGGCGGCGGGTTGCCGTCGAAATAAAGCTCCGAATAGGCCAAATCCGAAAGAATAAAAATCTCGTGCTTTTTAGCGAAGGCAACCAGATCACGGTAAAAATCCAGATCTGCGACCATTGCCGTCGGGTTTGACGGATAGCAGACCACCACGGCAATTGGCTTGGGAATGGAGTGCATAATCGCGCGCTCCAGAGCCGGAAAGTAAGCCGGAGTCGGCTCAGCCGGAACAGAGCGAATCACGCCACCAGCCATGAGGAAGCCAAAAGCGTGGATCGGATAAGACGGATTTGGCACCAGCACAACGTCGCCCGGCGCTGTAATGGCCTGCGCCATATTGGCGAAGCCTTCCTTCGAGCCAAGCGTGGCAATCACCTGCGTATCGGGGTTGAGCTTGACGTGAAAGCGGCGGTCATAATAGGCGGCCTGAGCGCGGCGCAGTCCCGGAATGCCCTTGGATGATGAATAGCGGTCGGTGCGCGGCTTGTTGACCGTCTCGATCAGCTTGTCCTTGATGTGTTTGGGCACATCAAGGTCGGGATTGCCCATGCCAAGATCAACAATGTCCGCTCCCGCCGCGCGCGCTTTTGCCTTGAGACGATTAACCTGCTCAAAAACATAAGGCGGAAGACGGCGAACATTGTGAAAATCGATCATGGACCTGTTCCATTAGAGAAAAATGAGAGAGCTGGCACTCCTTGCGCCAACGCTTGTTTGCTTATCACCTCGAATATGATTCCGCCAAAGACTAATTCAAAGCCTTCACTGGGCTGGCTCCTGCCCGTCAATCAGTGCTTTGCGCTTTTTTTTCAGTTGCTCTGCACTTAAGCCCTTGGACTTGGCCACCGGGGCTGTCAGGCGGCTCTTGGCCTTCTCTCCCGAAGCTGCAAGGCTTTGCGTGTCTGCCGCTGCCTGCGCCGGTGTCTTGACGGCTGTTTTACGTGGCACATCCTCGAACCCGACTGGCAGATAGTCGAGCTGGGCAGGGTCTTTACGTGCGGCTTTGACAAATGGCTTGGGTTCAACTTCGTCTGGTTTGAACTTGAATGCATTACCCGCAAACGGGTCCGCGCTGCCGCCGCAGCCGCACAACATCATGAAAACGGCCAAGGCCAGCCCTTGCCGTAGTTTTGCTGCTACAAAAACATTTGATCTCATCAAAATCGCCATTTGTTCCTACAGCACCAACCCGGACCATGCCGCCACAATGCAGCTTGAGGGACTTGCATACAACCAATTTGACAATTGGCCAAACCCTTGAAAAGGTTTTATGGCACTAGCAGATTTATCAATGTCAAATTGACGCAATTCAATATTATATGGATTTCATGAGACGCCGTATTCAGGGCGCGATAACGGGAGTGAAACGTCCACCTTACGCGCGATTTTTGCGCATTTGAGGCGACGCAGAGGGTTTCATGGGCAAGAAGAAACAAAAATCCGCGCTTTCCAAACAAGACGCAAAGGCGGCAAAGCATGCGTTGAAAGACCAAAAACGATTGGAGGTTGTGGCGGCTCCACCGGCAAAGCCGATAACGGTTGCGGCGTTAAAATTGGTGACGAATAGCACTGCAAACCCGCGCTTGAGCTCTGATCAACACGCGCCTGGTAAACCGGAAACTGTTGAAACCACACCTGTCCAAGCTCCTGAAGCGGTTGCGGCTGTTGTCGCGCCAAGTGCTAATCCAAACGCGGCTCCAAATACCAGTGCAAGCACTCCTCCGCGTGAACCCAAAAAAACTGATCCGGCGCAAGCGCCTGAAGCAGTCGCTCCAAACTTTGAAAACCTCGCCAACAATATGGCCCGTCTGATGAACGAGGCGGGCAAGGTGGTCGGGGCTTTTGCGCGAAACCAGCAATCAGCAGAGCAGAGCCAGAATTCTGAACTCACCGACGCGGTAAAATCCATCGGCAGCGTTGCCGAAAGCTGGATGAGTGATCCGCAAAAAGCGCTGATTGCGCAGACGACCCTTTCCACGGGAATGCTTAACCTGTGGCAGCACACGCTAAAGCGCATGATGGGAGAAGAGAGCACCGCGCCTATGCCGCTGGACCCTGCCGACAAGCGGTTCTCGCACCCAGAGTGGAATTCAAACCCGTTTTACGATTTCATCCGCCAGGCCCATGCTGTCACAACAACATGGGCTAACGTGCTGGTCGATAATGCTGATAACGTTGATCCGCATACGCGTGACAAAGCGCGGTTCTATGTGCGCCAAATCGGTGCTGCATTGTCGCCTTCAAACTTCGTGGCAACCAATCCGGAATTGCTGCGGACAACATTGGCGCAGGATGGTGAAAACCTCGTCCGCGGTATGCACATGTTGGCTGAGGACATTGAAGCGGGACATGGAAGTCTGAAAATCCGCCAAAGTGACCCGTCGAAATTTGAAGTTGGCGTCAATCTGGCTGTAACGCCGGGCAAAGTGGTTTTTCGCAACGACCTGATTGAGCTTATTCAATATACGCCAACGACGCCGCAGGTCCTAAAACGGCCCCTGCTAATTGTTCCGCCGTGGATCAACAAATTTTATGTGCTTGATCTGAACCCGGACAAAAGCTTTGTGCGCTGGGCTGTGGCGCAAGGTCTAACGGTTTTTGTGATCTCATGGGTCAATCCCGACGAGCGTCAGGCGCTCAAGTCTTTTGAAAGCTATATGCGCGAGGGGATTTTCGCGGCGCTCGATGCCGTCAAAACCCAGACCGACTATCCCGACGCGACCGCGATTGGCTATTGTGTTGGTGGCACGCTGCTCTCGGCAACTTTGGCCTATATGGGTGCCACAAATGACAAGCGCATATCCAGTGCGACATTGCTGACCACCCAGGTTGATTTTTCGGACGCCGGGGATCTCAAGGTTTTTGTTGATGAAGACCAGATCAAAGCAACAGAAGAAAAAATGGCCAAGCGTGGCTACCTTGAAGGCTCGAGCATGGCCAATGCCTTCAATATGCTGCGGCCCAACGACATGATCTGGTCCTACGTGGTCAAAAACTATCTGAAAGGCGAGCCTCCCACGGCCTTTGACCTGCTGTATTGGAATTCCGATTCAACGCGTATGCCCGCCGCCAATCATTCGTTTTATCTGCGCCACTGCTATCTCAACAATGATCTCGTCAATGGCCGGATGCCGATGGGCGACAGGATGCTCGACCTGAAAAGTGTTACCATTCCGGTTTATAATCTTGCAGCTAAAGAAGACCATATTGCCCCTGCTCCGTCTGTTTTTCGTGGCGCGCAATATTTTGGCGGCGAAATGCGGTTTGTGCTCGGCGGTTCAGGCCATATCGCAGGGGTGGTAAACCCGCCTTATAAGCCGAAATATCAATATTGGCTGGGACCAAAACCGGCGGGGGCATTCGAGGACTGGTTGCCGCAAACAACCGAACATGCCGGCTCATGGTGGCTGGATTGGATTGAGTGGATCAAGGCTCAGGCACCTGAAACCACCACGGCGCGGGACCCTGCAAGCGGGCCGCTTAAGCCATTGTGTGATGCTCCGGGCACCTATGTGAAAGTGCGCGCCTGAGCATTTTCACACTGGCATGTTAGCGAAGCGTTTGTTAGAGGTGGAATCCTCACATCAAGGAGCAGGTCATGAAGCTGGTGCGCTACGGGAAATTTGGCAAAGAAAAACCCGGCCTCATTGATGGTGAAGGCAAGCTGCGCGATCTTTCCGGCGTCATCGATGATTTGGCGGGTGCGGCGCTTTCTCCCAAATCTCTCAAAAAAATTGCCCAGCTGAAAACCAAAAATCTACCGCTGGTTAAGGGCAAGCCACGTATCGGCGCCAGCGTCGGCAAAGTCGGTAACTTTATCGCAGTCGGTTTAAATTATGCTGACCACGCCGCAGAGACTGGCGCAGCTGTGCCAAAAGAGCCAATTTTGTTTAACAAGGCACCGTCTTGCATCGTCGGCCCAAATGATCCGGTGATGATTCCAAAAGGCTCGGTCAAGACAGATTGGGAAGTTGAACTCGCCATCGTCATTGGTTCGCGCTGCTCATATGTGTCGGAAGCTGATGCACTGAACTACGTTGCCGGTCTGACAATCTGCCACGATGTATCTGAGCGGGAATATCAAATCGAGCGCGGCGGGCAGTGGATGAAGGGTAAGGGATGTCCGACTTTTGGCCCGCTCGGGCCATGGCTCGTCACACTTGATGAAATTGCCGATATGCAAAATCTCGACATGTTTTTGGACGTAAATGGCGAGAGAATGCAGCGCGGCAATACCAAGACGATGATATTCAGCGTCAAAACATTGGTATCTTACATATCTCAGTTCTTAATTCTTGAGCCGGGCGATGTAATAACCACAGGCACGCCTCCGGGCGTGGGTATGGGCATGAAACCGCCGCGCTTTTTGCAAGCGGGAGACACAGTTTCACTTGGCATTACAGGTCTTGGCCGCCAAGCGCAGGAAATTATAGCCTACAAAGCCTAATTGGCCTTTGTGTCGGCTGGCAGAACCAAGACTTGCCCAGGATATATCAGGCGTGGATCCCGGATTTGCTTGGTGTTTGCCTCGTATATCTGGGTGTAGCGCAGGCCCTTGCCATAAACCTTGCGGCTAATGCGCCACAGACTGTCGCCCCTGCTGACTTTTGCGGTTTCAAGTTGCGCCACGACGGCATCGGCTGGTGCGGCGGAATTGGAGCCTTCTGCCGCTATTATTGCGGGTGTCATGGCGCTATCCGCTTGAGAAACCTCTGTTTTCGGTGTGACCGCACCAGCCGTTACGGGCGCGGCAGTAGCTGTTTGAGGCGCGCTTGCTTTTACGTCTAAGGTCGCCGAACTTGTAACGGTTGCCGAAGCGGTCACTTTTGGACTTGCTGTCGCTGTCGGGCTTGCCGCGACGTTCTCAGCAGGAAAATCAAACGGAACTTCTGCGCGCGAAAGCACCTCGCCTTTCAAATTCAGCGCATCAGCGCGCACGCGGTAAGCGCCGGGCTTCATACCCTTTTCAACTTTGAGCGACCAGTGGCCATCCAGCGCGGCAATGGCTTTGGCAATCAATGTACCGCTCAAGTAAAGCTGAACTTCGGCACCGGGAGGCGCAGAGCCGGTCGCAAACAGCGCGCCGCCCTCCCCCGCTTCCACAGTGCGGATAAGCACATTGCCTTCAAATGCGGGCTTAGAGGGTAGTGGCGCTTGAGAGGTTGCAGGTTTAATCGCCGCCGGTTTTTCATCCGACAGCAGTTTTGTTGCCTGCCCAGGCACCGTAAGCGCTACGATGACTTCTTCTTTCTTTGTCTCTGGCACAATTACCGTAATACTTTGCTCTGACCCAACGGCCGAACCGTCGGCGGCCTTGTTTGCAAGCGCCAGCAAATGCGAACCCGGGCTAAGTCCTTGTGGCAAAATCACAAATTGACCGGCGGCGTCGGTTTTAACCGAGCCGATAATTTTGCCGCCGTCGATCAAATCGACATTTGAATTTGGTAGAGCACGTCCGGCAACAAGAGTGGCGCCATCGGGTTCCACGCGGGCAATGTCAAAGCTAGGCTTTAGCGCCGGCTCCGTAGTGGCCGCTGCCGCAGGCTTTTCCGCCGATGCGGCTGGCATGTTCGGCGTCGCTGGTTTGGCTGCCTCCTGAGGAGCGCCGTCTTTGTTGGGTTTGGAGGTGTTTACAATCTCGGCATTTATCGGTCCGGTTGCAGTGGTGGCCAGCGGTAAAGCTGTGCCAGAGGGCAGAGGCGAAACACGCCACGCGTTGTAGCCAATGAGCGCGACAGCCGCGACTCCGGCCAAGGACGCCAAGCGCGCGCCTTGCGACATTTGGGAAATCGCAGCCTTTAACTCAGACCACATGTTTTATACTCCGGACAACGTGATTTTAATCTGCACTATCTCGCGTCACCTTACAAAAAGAATATTTGCTGTTCTTGACCAACAGGTTGTGTCACGGCACAAAGAGCGAATGAACCAAGCTCTCCCGATAACTCCGATTCGCAATATTTGCGTGTATTGCGGCTCCAGCGAAGGCAATGACCCTGCATTTGTCGCCTCAGCGACGGAACTCGGCCGCTTAATGGCGGCGGCTGGCATCGGCTTGGTTTATGGCGGCGGCGTTAACGGACTGATGGGGACTGTTGCCCGCGCGGTGCTGGACAACGGCGGTTATGTCACCGGAATTATTCCGGATTTTCTTATTCGCAAAGAAGCGATGATGAAAGATGCTCAAGAGCTTATCGTTGTTGAAGATATGCATACCCGTAAACGGCTGATGTTTGAGCGCGCCGACGCATTTGTGGCGCTACCGGGTGGTGTGGGCACATTGGAAGAACTGGTCGAACAAATGACTTGGGTTCAGCTTGACCGTCACGCCAAGCCGGTTCTCATTGCCGATATCAATGGCTTTTGGAAGCCGTTGCTTTCGCTTCTGGACCACATGCGCGAGACACGCTTTATTCGCGCGGCGACCGAGGTGCCTTATCTCATAGCCGAGCGCACCGAAGATATTTTACCGATGCTCCACAAGGCAGCCTCATCGCCCGGCCTGCGCGGCAACGTGTCTGCAAAGCTCAATCCTGCACTGTAAAAGCGGTTTCCTGACGGCTTTTCGACAAGTTACCATAATGTACACAAAGCATTGGCAATTCCGTAAAGTTTGAGTAGTCTCAATTTCGGGTCTTAGGCGTGAGTGGTTCAGGGAGTTCCAGATGAAGAAAATGATGTTAGTTTTGGGCGTTTCGGTTGCTATTGCCGGATTTGGGTCCGCAGTATCAGCTCAGACCGCGCCGCCAGCAACGCCCGACCTCACCAAGGGCATTATGGACGAAGGCGCTGATACCGCCAAGGAAGCTATGAAACCAAAGGCAAAAATGGCGAAGCCTGCTAAAAAAATGAAAATGCCGGCTTCTGTGACTTTGAAAATCACCAATGCACGCACCGTGTCAGTCACTGCCCTTACAATTGGTTTGGCGGGCTCAGGCACCGGCAAAAATGCGGTGATCAAGCCGCTCGAAGCTGGCAAGTCCACCTCAATCAAGCTTGATACCAAAAAGGGCTGCACCTTCGACATTCGCGGTGCATTTGAAGACGACGCTGCCATCGAAGCCGATTCTGTTGACTTCTGCGCGGACAACACCCTCGTTCTTAAAGAGTAGAGCCACGCCATTTTTGATTTGTCTGATTAGCCGAAGGTCACCCCCTTCGGCTAATTGCGTTTTTGCGCGGCTTGCGCTCTATTGCGGTGCAGCAATTTCATTTTTAGATGATGAAGAGATTTTAGATGAAACTTCCAAGACGTTTTTTTGAACCTCTCGCAATCGGCGCACCGCAACCGATGCGGCACTTGCCTGTGCGTTTGGAGCGCATGATCCATTTTGTTCCACCGCACATTACCAAGCTTCGGGCAAAAGCCGCTGAATTAGCGTCTAAAGTTGATGTGATATTGGGCAATTTGGAAGATGCGATTCCGCTTGAGCACAAGGCGGACGCGCGCCGTGGCTTTATTGAAATGGCCAAAACTACGGATTTTGGCACGACGGGGCTTTGGGTTCGCATTAACGCGCTGAATTCGCCTTGGATATTGGATGATCTTACAGAAATTGTTGCGGAGGTTGGCAACAAGCTGGACGTGGTCATGGCTCCCAAAATTGAAGGCCCGTGGGATATTCACTATCTTGATCAGCTTCTTGCACAGTTGGAAGCCCGAAACGGCGTCACCAAACCCATTCTGATTCACGCTATTCTTGAGACTGCCGAAGGGGTCGCCAATGTTGATAGCATCGCTTCAGCTTCGCCAAGGCTGCATGGCATGAGCCTAGGCCCGGCAGACCTTGCCGCCTCGCGCGGAATGAAAACCACCCGCGTCGGCGGCGGCCATCCTGACTACAAGGTTTTGGCTGACGCGAACACCCAAAACACCGGACGCTTCGCGCATCAGCAAGATTTGTGGCACTACACACTGGCAAAAATGGTGGACGCTTGCGCCGCGAACGGAATTAAAGCGTTTTATGGTCCGTTCGGGGATTTTTCAGACATCGCGGCGTGTGAGTCTCAATTTCGCAACGCGTTTTTAATGGGTTGTGCCGGGGCTTGGACTTTGCATCCGAGTCAGATTGAAATTGCGCGCAACGTGTTTTCGCCGGATGTGGGAGAGGTTGCTTTCGCCAAGCGCATTCTGGACGCCATGCCGGATGGAACGGGCGCTGTGATGCTGGATGGCCGTATGCAAGACGATGCCACGTGGAAACAAGCGAAGGTTATTGTTGATCTGGCGCGGCAAGTAAGCGCAAAAGACCCTGAGCTGGCAACGCTCTACGGCCTTTGACCCGCACGCAAATTGGTCTATATCTAAACATACCGACGCATCTGTTGATTGAATGTCTGGATCCAAATGAAGTTTCGTCACGCAAAATTTGGTATCGGCGAAGTGGTAAAACACCGGATTTACCCGTTTCGCGGCGTGGTCTTCGATGTTGACCCAAGCTTTTCAAATTCCGAGGAATGGTGGAACTCTATTCCGGCTGAGGTGCGGCCATCTCGTGACCAGCCGTTTTATCACCTGTTCGCCGAAAATTCAGAAACCGAATATGTCGCTTATGTGTCTGAGCAAAATCTGCTCGCTGACACCTCAGGAGAGCCCATCAGGCATCCTCAGGTGAATGAATCTTTCATTCGAGACAAAACCGGCCAGTATCAAGTGCGCAAATCCACCAAAAACTAGCGGCGGGACTAGGCTTTCTTCACCCAGCCGCCATTTTCGCTTTGTTGCCAATACGTTAGGGAAAACCCTTGGGATTTGAGGTGAGCCCACTGCGCTCTGGCAGCAGCCAGCCTGCCTTCATCGTTACCGTCGAATATTACAATGGCCCGCTCATAGGCATCTTGCGGTGACAGTTGGACATCGGCCCCGGTGAAAACCAACACCTGCGCGGAATTGGCATTGGTATTGTCAGCGGAAATTAAAATGGGCTGATCTGCTCCGCTCAAGCCGTGCGGCAAGAAGCTTTCCGGCGCGTAGCTCCAGAGCATTTGATCAATCGCTTCTACTTGCGAAGCGCTGGCATGCACAAATGCGCGCCAGCCGCGTTCGAGGCACTTTTCAAGCAAGCTTGGAAGCACCGCTTCGAGCGGCTGGCGCTGGAGATGATAGAACCAAACGTCCATTAAGGATCACATTAGCCTTCGTAATAATCAGCAACCAACTGATTCAGCAGGCGCACACCCCAGCCCGGGCCCCAGCTATGGCTGATGTCAGTGTTTGAAGCCGCCATACCCGTGCCTGCAATGTCTAAATGCGCCCAAGGCACATCGTTGACAAAACGCTGCAAAAATTGCGCAGCGGTAATGGAGCCGGCAAAGCGCCCGCCGGTATTTTTCATATCGGCAAACTTCGAATCCACCATTTTGTCATAGGCTTTGCCCATTGGCAGACGCCAAACCGCCTCGGAGGTTTTTTTGCCGGCTGCAGACAGGCGCTCGGAGAGCTCGTCATTGTTGGAAAACAATCCGGCATATTCCTGGCCTAACGCCACCAAAATAGCCCCTGTCAAAGTTGCGAGGTCAACCATGAAGGCTGGTTTGTATTTTGACTGGATGTGCCAAAGCACATCGGCCAATACGAGACGGCCCTCGGCATCGGTGTTGATAATTTCAATTGTTTGCCCGGACATGGACTTCACAATATCGCCGGGACGTTGCGCATTTCCGTCCGGCATATTTTCGACAATACCAATTGCGCCAATGATATTTGCCTTTGCCTTGCGGCTGGCCAGAGCGTGCATCAGGCCGACAACACAGGCCGCCCCTGCCATGTCGCCCTTCATGTCTTCCATGCCTGCGGCAGGCTTGATGGAAATGCCACCGGTGTCGAATGTGACACCCTTGCCGACGAAAGCGATGGGTTGAGCCTTTTTATCCTTTGCGCCATTCCAGCGCATGATAACCACGCGGCTGTCTTGGCGCGACCCCTGGCCCACGCCGAGCAAGGCACCCATGCCCAACTTTTCCATGTCTTTGATGTCCAAAACTTCAACATCAACGCCAAGCTTTTCCAACGCTGAAGCGCGCTTGGCGAACTCGATCGGGAACAAAACATTCGGCGGTTCATTTACGAGATTGCGCGCCAGAATTACGCCTTCGCCAATGCCCTTATTTGGAGCATAAGCCTCTTTTGCCGCATCAATATCGGCCACAGCAAAGGCGATTGAACCGAGCTTCTCGTCCTCGTCGGCGTCAGGCTTTTTGGTCTTATACTGGTCAAACTTATAAGCGCGAAGTTGAGCGCCAAGCATAAGGTCGGCAGCAGCAGCGTCGGGATTTTCGAGATCACAAATCACCACGCCATTGCGGCCTGCACCAATTTTGGCATAGACCACACCGCCCAAGTTCAAAACATTGAGCTCTGTCTTGCCGTCGCCCAAGCCGATGACAATCAGGCGCTCAACCGAAAGCTCGGAAGGATTGAGGATTTCCATGGAAGCATGCAACTTGCCTTTGAATTTTGAGGCTGACGCTGCGGCTGCCACCAATTCTGCGAGGTGCGGAAGCTGCTTAGCGGTATCTGGTGCGAGCGCCAATTTGGCGTCAACAAACACCACCATAGCCTCGTGAGCCTTTTTTGATTTGCCTTTGTTGGAAAGCACATCGCTCAAGTTCACAAAATTCAATTTCACATATTCAGACATGTCGATCTCTCAGGTTAAGTTGTAATCAAGATGGGGTGGCCGAAGGCATTTGTCCACCGGTCAGCCTTCAGCCATCGCTTCATCGATCCGGGATTTCAGGACATTTGGCTTAATAATGACTAAGCCGCCGCGGGTTTTTTGGGCTAATCCCTCCCGCTCCATATGGGTCAGTTCGCGGGAAATTTGTTCACGGCGGCAGCCAATGCGCGCCGCCAACACATGATGGAACGGCGGGGGCGAGAGGATACGCTCTCCAGCGTGGCCCGTGCGGGGCAAAGACAGCCGCAAGAGTTCTGAATAGAGCCGGTGTTTGAGATCAAATATGGATTGCTCGGTCAAGCGCGCATTCAGTTCGCGAACCCGACCCGCAAGCAAATGCAAAACTTTGTCGCAGGTCTGAGCCGATTTATGGACAATCTCACGAAATACTGTTGCCGGCATAATGCACAGCTCGGCATTGGTTAAAACCGATACATTTGCTGAGCGCTTCACGCCGTCGATGGCTGACATCTCGCCAAAAAACTGTCCGGCTGCCAAATCGCCAAGAATGATTTCCTTACCCGAAGGCGTCCGGATAAGGACACGCACTTGACCTGTCAAAATGAAATAGACGTCGTCAGTTGCGTCATCAAAATCGACAACCGTACCGCCCGCCTCGACCCGCTTCCAGCGACAACGATGATCAAAGCTGGCTAAGGCAACATCCGAAACATCCTTGAAGAAAGCAACGCGATGAAGTTCTTGCATGGAATATCCCGCAGCAGATAACGGAGTTATTTAAACCTAAGCATCGCGCCGCATCACGGCAATGTAAAAGCCATCGGTTCCGGCTGAAAGTGGCGTTAAGCGCAATCCCGGGCCAAAACGTGACGCAAACGGCTGCAAATGCGCAAGGTCTGGGCCAGCCGTCAGTTCGGATGAGTCAAGCGCAGTGAAATTGCCATTTTGACGTAAAAACCGTGAAACACGATCTTCGTTTTCTTCGCGCAAGAGTGAGCAGGTGACGTAAACCAGCTTCCCGCCAGATTTAACAAACTCGGCTGCCTGAACCAAAACCTGATCCTGCTCATCAAGCCTTTGGGACAACGAAGGCTGGCGCAAACGCCACTTCGAGTCGGGATTGCGCCGCCAAGTGCCGGAGCCGGAACAGGGCGCATCAACAAACACAACATCTTGAGTGTTGTGCAAATCTTCCAGAGCGAGCACCTTACCCTTTGGATTGCGCACTTCAACGTTGGTAACCCCTGCCCGCGTCAGACGATCAAAAATCGGCATCAAACGGCGACCATCGCTGTCTGCTGCAATCAGCTTTCCCTTGTTCTGCATCATGGCCGCAAGCGCTAACGTCTTGCCGCCACCGCCTGCGCACAAATCTAAAACATGCATATCCGGCTTTGCACCAGACAAAAGAGCCGCAACCTGACTGCCTTCATCCTGCACTTCAACATGGCCGAGCGCAAAACTTGGCTCAGCTTGTAAGGCGGGCCCGCGGCCATCCTCACTCACCGGAATGCGAATTCCCCACGGCGAGAGCGGCGAGGCCGTTACGTTTAAGTGGGCCAATGCCCCCAAAACTTCGTATCGCGTGGCTTTTAGAGTGTTGACGCGCAAATCGACCGGCGCGCGCGCCGCCATTGCCTGACCTTCGGCCACGGCGTTTTCGCCGAACAGCGCATGAAATTGTCCGTCCAGCCACTTTGGATAATTGCCCTTAATAAAATCAGGCGCGTCAGAGAGATCACATGCCGCAAGTGCCGCACGCTCTTCCTCGTCCAAAGCTGCTGCGGCAAAGCGCTCACCCTTGGGCATTAAAGCGTCAATTTCCGCGACGGACAATTTGCGAACCAACGCCAAGCTTCCCAGCAGATTGGCGCGTGGGGTCTCAGCTTTCATAACGTGCTGAGCGGCAGCCTTAACGCGGAAAGCGTCAAAAACCAGCAAGCCGATTGCGGATCTGTCTTTTGAGCCGGCAAAACGATGGTTTATGCCCCACTCCTTCATAACATCGCTGGCCGGACGGCGGCGTGTGTCGATTTCAGTGAGAATTTCAAGGGCGGCGGAGATGCGAGCGATAGGAGTCATGCGCACTCCTTAGAGACTCTTTGGCTTTATCGCGAGCAAATTCTGACAGAGCAGTGGTATGAGCGCAAAATTGGCGTAATTGCGTTTCATCTTACTTGCGGATTATCAAAACAATGGAGCTGAAATGCCAACAATTATCCGACCGATCCTTGCCGTTGTTGTGGCGCTCGGGCTTTCCGCGTGCGCACCGCCCCCGCCGCCCGAAATGTCCGAGGCCCCGCCAGCGCCGCAAAAGCGCTGCGTCGATGTAAAGATGGACCTCGATACGCACCGCAATTGCCGTTGATAAAACCAAGTTTTGAGGCCGCCAATTGGCGGCCTTTCAACTTATGCGCGGCTCGGATAGTTGGGGCTCTCACGGGTGATGGTCACATCGTGGACATGACTTTCGCGCAAACCGGCCGATGAAATTCGCACAAACTGAGCTTTTTCCTGCAGGTCTTGGATGGTTTTGGCTCCGACATATCCCATAGCGGCGCGCAAACCGCCGATAAGCTGATGTAAGACACTGCCAACCGGCCCGCGATATGGCACCTGCCCCTCGATGCCTTCGGGAACCAGCTTGAGCGTGTCTTTAATGTCTTGCTGGAAGTAGCGATCAGCCGAACCGCGCGCCATTGCCCCGACAGAACCCATGCCGCGATAGCTTTTGTATGAGCGACCCTGATACAGAAACACTTCGCCCGGGCTTTCATCGGTGCCTGCCAGCAATGAGCCGATCATTACACAGTCCGCGCCGCCTGCTATCGCTTTAGCCAGATCGCCGGAGAACTTGATGCCGCCATCACCGATAACGGGAATGTTTTGTTTGCGGGCTGCCTCAGCCGCATCAATAATGGCGGCAAGCTGTGGAACACCGACGCCGGCAACGATTCGGGTTGTACAAATTGAGCCCGGACCTATGCCTACTTTCACGGCGTCTGCGCCTGCATCAATGAGGGCCTTTGCTCCATCAGCTGTTGCAATATTCCCGGCGATTATGGCTACACTGTTGGTCAGCTTTTTGACGCGACTGACCTGATCAAGCACCATCTGGCTGTGGCCATGTGCAGTATCGATCACGATGCAATCCACGCCGGCATCAATCAACATTTCTGCGCGGTGAAAACCCTTTTCTCCGACTGTGGAAGCTGCCGCCACACGCAACCGCCCGGAATTATCTTTGCTGGCGTGGGGATGCAGCGTGGCTTTTTCGATGTCTTTAACAGTGATCAAGCCGACGCAATGGTCCGAATCATCAATAACCAGCAATTTTTCAATGCGGTGCTGGTGCAGCAATTTGCGGGCGGACTCTTTGCTTACGCCGCCTTCGCGCACAGTAATTAGCTGCTTGGTCATCAATTCTGAGACCGACTGCATCGGATTTTCCGCGAAGCGCACGTCGCGGTTGGTTAGAATACCGACCAGCCTGCCGGATCGCTCGACAACAGGAATGCCCGAAATGCTGTTGTCGCTCATCAGCTTTAGGGCATCGGCCAGGGTTTGATCAGGGAAAATGGTGATCGGGTTGATGACCATACCGCTTTCAAAGCGCTTAACCTTGCGCACTTCTTCAGCCTGCTCGTGTGGCTCCAGATTGCGGTGAATAACGCCGATGCCGCCCGCCTGCGCCATGGCGATGGCTAGACGCGCCTCAGTCACGGTGTCCATGGCGGCGGAAAGGATGGGAAGATTAAGCCAAATGTCTTTGGTTAAACGCCCCCGAACATTGACCTCGGACGGCATTACTTCGGAATGGCCGGGCTTTAGCAACACGTCGTCAAAGGCCAATGCCTCTGTAAATGTTGGCCGTAGAATTTTACTGGATGAATAAGGGACAGACATTGCCTACTCCTGACGCGCTGCGTGAGCGCGTGAAAAACATAAAAGGCAAAATGGCTGAGCCACTCTACCTTGCGAGAGTTGGCATTGGCTCTTAGCATGGGCGGACGTCATGTCAAAAGACAATTGATGAGAGGCGTCTATTTTATACGGTTGGACGAAACCAAGTGCCAAGCCCAAGCAAGTCAGACCGCGCCATCCAGCATTTTGTCAGCGCCGAACAATGGCATGATTGGCTTGTGGAACACGCCGAATCCGCGACGCCGATCTGGCTCAAAATCTCCAAAAAACAAACCACCCATCCGAGTGTCACCTATCAGGAGGCGCTTGATGTGGCGCTTTGTCATGGCTGGATAGATGGTCAAAAAGACAAGTTGGATCAAATCTTCTGGCTTCAACGCTTTTCGCCGCGCACCAAGAAAAGCCCTTGGTCGCAAATCAATCGGGAAAAGTGCCAAAAGCTGATTGAGGCCGGGATGATGCAAGCGCGCGGCTCTGCAAAAATTACTGCCGCACAAAAAGATGGGCGCTGGGACAAAGCCTACGCGGCAGGCAAAAACATGCAAGTTCCTGAAGATTTCATAGCAGCTTTACGGGAACACCCGCAAGCCGAGGTGGCCTTTAAAGCTCTCAACCGTCAAAATCTGTTTTCGATTGCTTATCGGCTGCAAGAACCAAAAAAGCCCGAAACGCGCGAAAAACGCCTCCGAGCTTTTATAGAAATGCTTGCAAGAGGCGAGAAACCTCACTCCTGATCAAACTTAGTGCGAAGACGGCAATTTGCTGCCATCCAACATGCGCACTTCCGATGCCATCAAGCCGTTTTTGCCGTCACCAAACCGGACCAACACACCATCGCCCGGCTTCAATTCGGCAATGCCAAACTTGCGCAGCGTTTCCATGTGGACAAACACGTCCTCGGTGCCTTCTCCGCGGGTTACAAAGCCGAACCCCTTGGTGCGATTGAACCACTTCACCACGGCGATTTCAAAGCCGCTGGTCGGCACAACCTGAACGTGGGTGCGCGGCGCCTGAGTCAAGGAAGGGTGAACTGCAGTTGACTCATCAATCGAGAGCACGCGGAAAACTTGATAGCCTTTTTGGCGCTGATGCACCTCACAAACGATGCGCGCGCCTTCAGCCACAGTCTGGAAGCCATCGCGGCGCACAATCGTCACATGGAGTAAGACGTCAGCCATGTCAGGCGCGTCGGGAACAATAAAGCCATAGCCTTTTGAGACGTCAAACCACTTGATGCGGCCCGAAATTTCAATCAGATCAAGGCCATCCGTCTCAGCATTAGTGAGCTGAAGGCTGGTGCCAACATCGGCTGTTGTATCCTTAACGCCCAATTGAACCCCCAACCCGCACACTGTCCCGAATCAAAAAGGTCATTGATTCTTAACGTAAAGATACCATCCTCCCGCCCGCATAAAATATGAATTTTTCCCTACCCACATCTATTCGTGCAAAATACCGGACGAATGTCTCAAACTCTGGCCGTCACAGCCTTGGTGCGCAGATAGGCCTTTACGCCGTCCAGCCCCTTCTCCCGGCCAAATCCCGAGTTTCGATTGCCGCCAAAAGGCACTTCAATTCCGCCTGCATAATATTCGTTGATGTAAACCTGCCCCGCATCAACATCGCGGGCAAAACGTAAAGCCTTGGAAATATCCTTGGTATAAATCCCCGCAGCCAGAGCAAAATTGGTACAGTTTGCTGCGTGCAACGCCTCTTCGTAGGAATCAACCACTTGAACCACCATGACCGGCCCGAAGATCTCTTCCTGCACCAAACGATCCTGCATTTTCACATCATCGATGATGGTGGGTTCAAAGAACCAGCCTTTGCCCGTTTGCGGGTCATGCATTGATGAGCCACCTGTGGCGACGACAAGCCCGCGTTGTTTGGCATCATTGACGCAGGCCTGAATGCGGTTGAGTTGCAGCGTGGTATTTATCGCGCCGATATCGAGGTTGCGCAGTCCGTGACCAATTTTCAACGCCTTGGAGGCAGCAGAAAATTTTTCCAGGAGTTCGGCATGAACTTTGCGCTCAACAATGAGCCGCGACCCGGCAGAGCACACCTGCCCCGCGTTCGAGTAAATTGCCCAGCGCGCGCCATCCACGGCGGCGGCTATATCGGCATCGTTTAAAACCACCAAAGGCGATTTTCCGCCAAGCTCAAGTGTGACGCTGGCAACGTGGTCTGCCGCACTCTTCATTGTGGCGATGCCGGTTTGCACCGAACCGGTAAAGGTAATGTGGCGAACGAGCGGATGCGCCACCAAGGCAGCGCCTGCAATTGGCCCCGTTCCTGTTACGATATTGCAGACGCCGTCCGGCAAGCCAGCCTCTGTTAACAGCGCGGCAATCATCAGCGCCGTCAACGGGGTGGTTTCGGCGGGTTTGCAAACCACGGTGCAGCCTGCCGCCAGCGCGGGGGCTATGCCACGCACCATCGTCGATGTCGGATAATTCCAGGGAATGATATGCGCGGTAACGCCAACCGGTTCAGCAAGGGTGAAAGACATATAATCCAGCCCGAGTGGGATGGAGCTGCCCTGCAATTTGTCGGCTAGCCCGCCATAATATTCGAACATGCGCGCCGATGCTAAAACGTCCCACTGGGCTTCGTTCAAGGTTTTGCCGGAATCAAGCGTCTCTGCCACCGACAAGCGGGCAATGTCGCGGCGCAGCAGCGCCCCCGCGCGACATAAAATGGCGCTGCGCTCGGCAGGTTTCGTAGCGCGCCAAACGCCGTTTAGAGCCTTGTGGGAAGATTGAACCGCCCGGTCAACATCGCTGGCGTTGGCAAGATCGAAGCTTGCGAAGGCTGCTCCTGTGCCGGGGTCAAATGTCTCCATACGCTCTCCGGAAGACGCTTTAACCGGCGCGCCATCGATGTAGAGATGTTGAGGGAGCCCTTTGAGGGTGCCGGATTTGAGAACATCCTGCGCTAAAAGCGTGACAACATCGCTCATATAATGTCTCCGTGTTAAACGCGCCGGCAAGAAACATCAATTTCAGGTCGCGGCCGTTAAATTTTGTTGAAACGTTGTGCCACCAGGCGTTAGCAATGAAACGAATGATTTTTGCGCGTTGTCATCAGTTTTTTATAGCTTCACTTCCACACACATCGACTCGCATAGTGCAGCAAGAGCGTCAGAAAGCCAGTCCCATACATGTTTCATCCCAAAGCCGGGCCTGACCCATTAATTGTCGGCATATTGCTGGTGCCGCGTTTTACAATGATGGCGCTGTTTAGCATTATTGAACCGATGCGCATTGCCAACCGGCTGGCCGGAAAAACACTGTTCCAATGGCACGCCTATTCCCTTGACGGCGCACCGGTTGCCGCATCAAACGGCATGTCGATCATGACAGAATGCGCGCTTGAAGCGGTGGACTACGTACCCACCCTGATCATCTGCGCTGGATTTGAGCCGCAAAGCGTAGAAACGCGTCCGCTTTTCAGCCAACTGCGCCGCCTTACGCGCAAGGGCACATCGTTGGGTGCGGTTGATCTTGGCACCCACATCCTCGCTGCTGCCGAATTGCTCGACCCCGGCAAGGTGACTATGCACTGGGAGGCGGTTCCAGCGTTCCGGGAAGACTTTCCGAACATTGAGGTTTCAGACGAATTGTTTGAAATTCACGGCAAAACATTCACCTGCGCAGGAGGTACGGCGGCGATTGATATGATGTTGCACCTTATCACGCAGCGCCACAGCCACAAATTGGCGGCGGATGTATCCGAGCAGCTCATCCATGACCGAATCCGCGCGCCGAACAATCAACAACGGATGCAGGTTCCCGCGCGGCTCGGTTTTGCCAATCCACGCCTTGAAAAAGTGGTCAAAGCCATGGAGGCGCATCTGGAGGACCCGTTGGCAACTGTGGAACTGGTGCAAATATCGGGCGTATCCGGCAGGCAGCTTGAACGCCTGTTCCAGAAATATCTGTCAGAAACACCGACAAACCACTATTTGAAATTGCGCCTGTTGCGCGCGCGGCACTTGCTGCGCCAAACCAGCATGAGCGTCATGGAGATTGGTATCGCTACCGGATTTGGTTCAGCATCGAGCCTTTCTCGGGCCTATCGCAGCCTATTCGGGCGCTCCCCGCGGCAAGATCGCAGCGAAATTTCAGTGCAACCTCGCGCGGTCAACCGCAGTGAGGCTTGATGTTACGAGTGTGAGTACGACAACGCGCGGCGTGGCGCTGGTGTTGATCGCCGCGTTTTTGTGGAGCCTGTCCGGCGTGCTCATACGCCTCCTGCATATGGATATTTGGGCGATTCAGCTTTGGCGCAGTGTCGCAACGCTGATTTTGTTTATCCCGATTTTGATCGCCACGCATGGCCGTGACACCTTCAAAGCGCTCAGGTCGATCGGCAGGATCGATCTATTTTGTGCGGCGCTCGGCTCTATCGCTATGTTTTCGTTTATCAATGCGGTTGCTGCCACCACCGTGGCAGATGTTCTGGTGGTCTATGCCACGCTGCCGTTTTTTGCAGCTTTGTTCGGATGGATAATTTCAAAAGAGACTGTTGGCCGCAGAACCCTTTCCGCCAGCGGCGTGGCGCTTGCAGGCGTTTTTGTAATGGTTTCAGCCTCGGCGGGCGATGGCCGCCTACTTGGTGATTTGTATTCTCTCATCATGACGGTGACCTTTGGTTTGCAGCTCGTTATCTTGCGCAAATATCAAGGACGCTCGATCATTGTGATCAATATTATTTCGGTGCTGGCAAATGTAATAATTTGTCTTTGCGTCGCGCCACTTAAGGTTCCGCAAGTTTCCGATCTCGTCGTTGTCGGGGCTTTGGGCGGGTTAAGCGTTGGCCTTGGCATGATGCTGTTCACCATGGGTGCGCGCCTGATCCCTTCGGCAAGGGCGAGTCTGATCGGCTTGATAGAAGTTGTGCTTGGACCGCTGTGGGTGTGGCTTGCCTTTAACGAAAATCCTGGAAGCGCAGCGTTTGTCGGCGGTGCATTGGTTCTGGCTGCGGTGGTTTGGCAGATCATGGGCGAGATCGTTCCTAAAAAAAGCATGACGTAACGCCATTCTGCGGCGCATGCGTCGTTTGGAATACTTGACACGTCGCCCTGCGCACATTTGCTCCTTTTTAAAACAAGTCTAAATTAAGGCAGGGGCGCTCGAGGACTTTTACACCCAAACAGCAACCTAGAATCAGTTTGACAGACAGACCTTTTTGCGACGACCATGTGAACAGTCTGCCGGGCCGGTTTTCATAGCGCTGGAATTTGGGACATACTGCGCCAATTTGACGCGATAATCAGGCACCAGCATACGTTTGATGAAGTAGGGGAGAAAATCATGAGCCAGCTAGATTATTTAAAAGTTCAACACGTTATGGGCAAGATGAGCCGACGTGAATTCGTTGGTCGTGCTTCCGCTTTGGGTGCGTCTTCCACCGTTATTGCCGGAATGCTCGCAAGCAATGATGCGATTGCAGCCGATTCTCCACGTAAAGGCGGAACTCTACGTCTCGGTCTTGGCGGCGGCGGCACAACAGACAGCTTGAACATCGGAACATATACTGACTCGGTTATGGTCGACATTTCCCACGCCGTTTGCAACGGACTGGTTGAATGGGCCCAAGACGGCAAACCAATCCCGGATTTGGCGGAAAAGTTTGAGTCAAAAGACGCCGCGAAAGTTTGGAATTTCAAACTTCGCAAGGGCATTAAATTCCATAACGGCAAAGAATTTGACGCGGACGACGCCTTGTATTCGTTGAACCTCCATCGCGGTGAAGGCACCAAATCCGGTGCTGCAGGCCCGATGAAGGCCATTACCGATATCAAAAAAATCAACGCCAATGAAATCGAAATCACATTGGAAGGCTCTGACGCCGACTTTCCTTATGTGTTGACCGACTATCACGTTTTGATGGTGCCAGCAGGCCATTCTGACTGGTCGAAACTGATTGGCACCGGTGCCTATATCCTCGAGTCCTTCGAGCCCGGCGTTCGCGCAAAGCTCAAAAAGAACCCAGGGTATCACAAGGCTGACCGCGCTCATGTTGATGCGGTGGAAGTCACAGTCATCAACGACGGTGCTGCGCGCCAAGCGGCTCTGATTTCCGGCCAGGTTGACGCGGTAAACCGTGTTGATCCGAAGGCGGTTGCACTGATTACCAAATCTTCGAAGTTCTCCGTTGTTCGTGCCGCCGGTGGCTGGCATCCGATCATGGCGATGCAAACGGATAAGGGGCCTTTTGACAACGCCGACCTGCGTCTTGCACTGAAATATTCGATGGATCGTGATCAAATGCTGAAAACACTGTTTTCGGGATATGGCACTCTTGGCAACGATCATCCGATTCCGCAGAGCGACCCTTATTTCAACAAGGAATTGCCACAGACAAAGTTGGATTTGGACAAAGCCAAGTTCCACTTTAAAAAGGCTGGCGTTGCGGCTCCAATCGTTCTGCAAGCGTCAGATGCTGCGTTCAATGGTGCGGTCGACATGGGCAGCCTGATGCAGGCAAGCGCCGACAAGGCCGGGATCAAGATTGATCTCAAAAAAGAGCCTGCCGATGGTTTCTGGGATAACGTCTGGTTGAAGGGCGGTTTTGTAACGTCTTATTGGGCGGGCCGTTCCGCTGCAACGCAGATGCTCGCCACCGCCTACAAAAAGGGTGCCAATTGGAACGAGACTCATTGGGCCAATGAAAAGTGGGAAAAACTGCTTGGCGATGCGCGCTCTGAAACCGATGAAAGCAAGCGCAAAACGTATATCTGGGAAATGCAGGCAATGTTGTCGAAGGACGGCGGAGCGCTCATTCCAGCTATGCGTGATTGGCTGGACGCACATTCGGACAAGGTCGGCGGCATGATGCCACACAGCGGCTTTGATATGAGCAACGGCAATGTTTGCGAAAAAGCTTGGCTGAAGGCGTAATCAATTGCTCAAACTTATCGCTCAGCGTCTCGGACTCGGTGTTTTAACGCTTTTCGCAGCGGCTGTGCTGATCTTTATCGGCACAGAAATTCTACCGGGCGACTTGGCCTCAGCGATTCTTCAAAACAGTGCAACGCCGGAATCACTTGCGGCGTTGCGTTCCCAGCTCGGCCTCGACCGCCCTCCCTCTGTGCGCTTTTATGAGTGGCTGAGCGCAGCCTTGCACGGCGATTTCGGCCACTCGCTGGCCAATAACCAGCCGGTGTTGGCAGAGATCATCCCAAGACTTAAAAATACAGCGTTTTTGGCCGGATACGCGGCGGTTGTCGCCGTGCCCGCAGCTGTTGCCATCGGCCTCTATGCGGCCATCCGGCAGGGCAAAATCTTTGACCGAGCGGCGAACCTCATCACTTTAATGACAATTTCCGTGCCTGAATACTTCCTAGCCTATGTGCTGGTGAAATTTCTTGCTGTTGACAACACCATCTTTCCGTCTCTTGCCAACGTCACGCCGGACACCACGTTTACCGGTCGCCTGATGCTGCTGTTTCTTCCCATGGTCACGCTGGTTTTGGTCGTTGTCGCACACATGATGCGCATGACCCGCGCCTCGGTCTTATCGATCATGGCCAGCCCTTACATTGAAATGGCCTTCCTGAAGGGTCTGCCCAAATGGCGCGTTGTTGTGCAACACGCGTTCCCTAATGCGCTGGCACCCATCATCTCGGTTATCGCCCTAAACCTCGCTTATCTCATCGTCGGTGTGGTGGTGGTGGAAGCGGTGTTTGTTTATCCGGGCTTGGGTCAGTTGATGGTGGACGCCGTATCCAAGCATGATGTGCCGGTGGTTCAGGCTTGCGGGCTCATTTTCGCTGCCGCCTACATTCTCATGAATTTAACGGCCGACGTCCTGGCTATTTTGAGCAATCCGCGCCTGCGTCATCCGCGCTAATGTGAAGTAGGAGCTAAAATTTTGCGTCTTCTTGGCCACAAACTCCCGTTGACCGCTCAGATCGGCATTTTCATCATTGTGGTGAACCTGTTCGTAGCGCTGTTTGCTCCGTTCATCGCGCCCTACAGCGAGGCCGATATTGTTTGCGACGCTTGGGCCGATCCCAGCAGTCAATTCTGGTTTGGCTGCGACAATCTCGGGCGCGACATCATGAGCCGGATGATTTACGGGGCGCGCATGTCTATCGGACTTTCGCTGATGATCACGGCGCTGTGCTTTGTCATCGGCATTATTACCGGCTTTGCCGCTGCCATTTCCGGGCGCTGGCTTGATATATTTTTGTCCCGCCTCGTCGATTTGCTGCTGTCGATGCCGACACTGATTTTTGCCTTTGTGATTTTGTCCGTGTTGGGAACTGATCTGCATGTTCTCATTATTACAATCGCACTGTTATATGCGCCAATTGTGTTTCGTCTGGCTCGAGCGGTGGCAATGAACATCACAGTGCTTGAATATGTCGAGGCGGCAAAGCTGCGTGGCGAGGGCATCTGGTGGATCATCCGTAGAGAAATATTGCCAAATGCCATCCCGCCTCTCGCGGCGGAATTTGGTTTGCGGTTTTGTTTCACGTTTTTGTTTATTGCCGCTTTGAGTTTCCTCGGGCTTGGGGTGCAACCCCCGCACGCGGACTGGGGCGGTATGGTGAAGGACTTGCGTGACATGATCAACCTTGGCTCCATTGCACCGTTGTATCCTGCCGGAGCAATCGCGCTGCTGACCATCGGCGTCAATTTTGTTGTTGATTGGATGCTCTCCATCCACTCTAGAGGCCATGGAGAAGGCGCATGAGCGTGACGCGCTTTGGTAAAACGATTGTCGATGTGCAAAACCTGCTGATTCAGGTGCGCACAGATGCCGGTATCGGGCCAACCCTGGTCGATAATGTTAGCTTCCAGCTGCGCCAAGGCGAGGTTTTGGGGCTTATCGGCGAGTCCGGAGCGGGCAAATCCACTATTGGTCTTGCAACTCTCGGCTACACGCGCGGCA
>JAYVYB010000355.1:0-5514 GCA_043784625.1 Methylovirgula sp. | reverse complement strand
CGCCTCGCCGCCCGTGCCGCGAAAAACTGGGCCGAGTCTGACCGCATCCGCGATGAACTCGCCGCGCAGGGCATCGTTCTGAAAGACAATAAAGACGGCACTACAACTTGGGAGGTGAAGCGGTGACAGCGCTCTTGATCAAAATCCGCGCCGTCATTGCGAGGAGTGCAGCGACGAAGCAATCCAGAGCTTTCCAAGCTAGGTGGATTGCCGCGTCGGCATCGCCTCCTCGCAAAGACGCCGTGGGCTTTTTTAGAAACAACCTGACCCTGGCCCTTTCCCAATCGAGAGTGAAAAGCACCCGTCCATGACCATCACCCTGCGCCCCATGCTCCCTGCCGATGCACAAAATCTGGCAGAATTATTCAAACTCAGCGTCATAAATCTCGGCGAGGAGGATTATTCCGGTGAGCAATTGGCCGCTTGGGCTGATCGCGCCGATTTGGCCTCGTTTGACACGCAATTGGCCGGGCAGCTCACGCTTCTGGCCATGAAAAGTGGCCATGTTGCCGGCTTTGCATCGCTCAAGGGTAAAGACACGCTGGCCATGCTCTATGTGCACCCGAATTTCGCGCGGCAGGGCGTCGCCACAACATTGGTGGAAGCGCTGGAGCGCTTAGCGGCGGCGCGCGGGGCCACAACACTAACGGTAGATGCCTCGGAAACCGCCTATCCGCTGTTTTTAAAGCGTGAATATTTGGCGATGCAGCGCAATTCTGTCCCTATTGGCGATGTTTGGATTGCCAATACCACCATGGTCAAGAAACTAAATCCTCCGGCATCGAGCACATTGCAATGACCAAAGACCGCCTTTATTTGTTTGACACCACCCTGCGGGACGGGGCGCAGACCACCGGCGTCGATTTTTCTCTGACCGACAAGCGCAATATCGCCGGTTTGCTCGATGGGTTGGGCATTGATTATGTCGAGGGCGGCTACCCCGGCGCCAATGTCACCGATACGGCATTTTTCGCCAAGCGCCCGAAAATAAAGGCGAAATTCTGCGCCTTTGGTATGACCAAGCGAGCCGGGCGCTCAGCTGCGAACGATCCGGGGCTGGCGGCGCTGCTGCAAGCCGAAGCAGACGTCATCGTTTTTGTTGCAAAAAGCTGGGACTATCAGGTGCATGTGGCGCTGGAAATACCTTTGGCGGAAAATGTGGAAGGCATAACCGAGTCTGTCGCCTTTGCCGTTTCCAACGGGCGTGAAGTGATGCTGGACTGCGAGCATTTCTTCGATGGATACAAGGCCAATCCAGCCTATGCGCTGGAGTGCGCCAAGGCTGCGCTTGCGGCTGGCGCGCGCTGGATTGTGTTGTGCGACACCAACGGCGGCACACTACCCCACGAAATCGAGCGGATTGTCACGGAGGTGGCCAAACACATTCCAGGCGCAAATCTGGGCATCCATGCCCATGATGATACGGGGCAGGCGGTGGCCAATTCGCTGGCCGCGGTGCGGGCTGGCGCGCGGCAAATTCAAGGAACTTTAAACGGTTTGGGGGAGCGTTGCGGCAACGCAAACTTGACCACCCTCATCCCGACCCTATTGCTGAAAGATGAATATTCTCAGAGGTTTGCGACGGGAATATCGCTTGAGAAATTAAAAAGCCTCACCAAGGTTAGCCACACTTTGGACGAACTGCTCAACCGGTCGCCAAACCGCCATTCGCCCTATGTCGGCGCCAGCGCTTTTGCCACCAAAGCCGGAATTCACGCCTCCGCCGTGATGAAAGATCCGCGCACTTACGAGCACGTTTCGCCCGAATTGGTCGGCAACCAACGCCGCGTGCTGGTGTCGGATCAGGCAGGTCGCTCCAACATTTTGGCCGAGCTGGAGCGCCTTGGCGTGCACCTCGAAAAGGATGATCCGCGTTTGGGCCGTCTGCTGGACGAGGTGAAGGAAAAGGAAGCGCTTGGCTATGCCTATGAAGGGGCTGACGCGTCATTTTTGCTCCTCGCGCAGCGGGTTTTGGGCGGCGTGAAGCAATATTTCAATGTTGATCGCTTCAGCATCAATGTCGAGCGTCGCTACAATGCACTTGGCCAGTTTGTTTCGGTGGCGGAGGCCATCGTCAAGGTGACCGTGGACGGCGAAACACTGATCTCCGCTGCGGAGGGGCAGGGGCCGGTAAATGCGCTGGACTTGGCGCTGCGCAAGGATTTGGGCAAATATCAGAAATATATCGAAGATGTAGAGCTTCTGGATTACCGCGTTCGGGTTTTTCAAGGCGGCACCGACGCTGTGACCCGGGTTTTGATCGAATGTGGTGATTCGAGCGGCGATACTTGGTCAACTGTGGGGGTGTCACCCAACATTATTGACGCATCGTTTCAGGCTTTGGTGGATTCAATCACCTATAAGCTGTTAAAATCGGGCGCATGAGCATTTATGGGGTTGCTTTTAGGAGCAACTCCGGCCTAAAAGCACACATCGCGTTTCAAGCGCGGGCGATTAGCTCAGTTGGTAGAGCGTCTCGTTTACACCGAGAATGTCGGCAGTTCGAGCCTGTCATCGCCCACCATTACTTCTTCATCCCATAAACCTGCTCCGGCCCGGGAAACGTACGCGCGCGAACCTCAGCCGCATATTCGACAATCGCGCCTTTGATATGATCGCCGATTGCGCCGTATTTTTTGACGAATTTTGGAACCCGCTCCGAAAGACCCAACATATCTTCCAAAACCAGAATTTGGCCATCGCAGGCGGCCGAAGCGCCGATGCCGATGGTCGGTGCGCTGATTTCTTGCGTTATTTTGGCTGCAAGCGGCTCGGCCACCGCCTCTACCACCACAGCAAATGCGCCCGCTTCAGACACCGCTTTAGCGTCATCGATAAACTTCTGCCACTGCTTTTCTTCGCGGCCTAACGCCTTGAAACTGCCGAGCGTGTTAATGCTCTGCGGGGTCATGCCCACATGCGCCATCACCGGCACACCGCGCTCCACCATAAAGCGAATGGTGTCGGCCATATGCGCGCCGCCTTCCAGCTTGATTGCACCGCAGTGGGTCTCCTTCATCACCCGGGCGCAATTGCGAAACGCCTGCTCGCGGCTTTCCTCATAGGAGCCGAATGGCATATCGACAACCACGAGCGATTGTGTCGAGCCGCGCATCACGGCGTGGCCTTGCAAAATCATCATATCCAAGGTTACCGGCACGGTGGTCTCCAACCCGTGCATGACCATGCCTAGGCTGTCACCAACCAGAATAACGTCAGCCAGGCCGTCGACCATGCGCGCCGTGTGGGCATGATAAGCGGTGAGGGCAACAATTGGCGTCGTGCCTTTCATTTTGCCAATGTCGATCGAAGTTAGGCGCTTGGTTTGGTTCTGTATCGACATTGCTTGCTCCCTTTATTGGATAATTATCATGGCAACGGGTGTGAGGCTACAAAACTTCCGTGTTAGGCTGCGGCCTGATTTTGGGAGTCGATTTATGAAAACGATTATGTGCTTTGGCGATTCAAATACCCATGGCTATCCGAGCCGTCCGCTGCAAACTGGCGCAACCCGCTATCCGTTTGAGCAACGCTGGACGAGTGTGGCGCAACGCCTGTTGGGCGCCGGGTTTCACCTTATTCCGGAAGGCTTGAATGGTCGCACCAGTGTGCATGATGACCCGATTGAGGGCTTGCATAAAAACGGCGCGCGCATGCTATTGGGTTTGTTAGAGACGCATACGCCGCTGGACGCGGTTGTGATTATGCTGGGCACCAATGATTTAAAGGCGCGGTTTGGTCTCGGCGCGGCGGACATTGCCGCTGGAATAGGGACCCTGCTGCAAATCATTCAGGGTTTCTCGATGGGGCAGGGCGCAATCAAAGTTCTGGTCGTGTGTCCGCCGCCAATTTTGGAAATTGGAGCCTTTAGGGAGATGTTTGCCGGGGGAGCCCAAAAATCAAACATCATGGCGGCGCACTATAAGGAAATAGCTCTGCTGCACGGCGCGCGCTTCCTGGACGCGGGCCAAGTGGTTGTTTCAAGCACCGGGGACGGCATCCATTTTGACGCGCCCGAACAGGAGAAGCTCGGCAAAGCAATCGCCGCCGAGCTTTCCTCGATGTTGGCTTAGGGTCCGTTAAGCAACGGCCTTGCGTTTTGCCAAGAGATCATCCAGCCAGTCGGGTCGCATTTCCGGCACGGAAGTGAGCAAAATCTCGGTGTAGGGATGGAACGGCGGTGAAAACACGGTTTCAGTGTCGCCCCAGGTGACCAATTTGCCTTGCTGCATAACCGCAACTTTATTGGCAATGCGGCGCACGGTGCCAAGATCATGGGTAATAAAAAGATAAGCCAAGCCAAGCTTGTCTTGCAGGCTCTTGAGCAGCTTCAAGATTTCTTCGCCCACCAACTGGTCAAGCGCGGATGTAACCTCATCACAAATGATCAGGTCCGGCTCTGCGGCAAGCGCGCGGGCGATTGACACGCGTTGTTTCTGTCCGCCGGAAAGCTGGGCGGGATAGCGGTCGATAAAGTCTTCCGGCAAATCAATTTGCCGCAACAATTCTTTGACGCGGACGCGGGCCTCGGCGGCGCTGCGCTTAAAATAGAACTGAACCGGGCGTCCGATAATTTCATTCAGCGTTTGACGCGGATTGAGCGCAACATCCGGCATCTGATAAATCATCTGGATGCGGCGCAACTGATCAAAGCTACGATCCTTCAAACGCGTTGGAAGCGACTTGCCCTCGAATTTAATATCCCCGGCTTCGCGCGGCAGCAGGCCGGTTATAACGCGCGCCATGGTTGATTTGCCCGATCCGGACTCGCCAACCACAGCCACCGTGTCCCGGCTTCGAACTTCGAGGCTGATATTGTCAACAACTTTGGCAAGGCTGGAGTAGCTTGCCGTTACGGCCTCCACGCTTAACAGTGGAATGTCACTTTTGGTGGTGTTTACGGCGAAAGTGCCGTGCATATTATGTTCAGCCACCAAGCGGCGGGTATACTCTTCCTTCGGTGCCTGCAAAATTTGCACAGCACTGCCGTACTCAACCATCTTACCGTGGCGCAGAACCATGATGTTGTCAGAAATTTGCGCCACCACAGCCAGATCGTGAGTGATGTAAATTGCCGCCGTGCCGTTTTCGCGGATCAGATGTTTGAACGACGCCAATACTTCGACCTGCGTGGTCACATCAAGCGCGGTTGTCGGTTCGTCAAACACCAACAAGTCCGGCTTGGTAATCATCGCCATCGCAGCCATGGCGCGCTGAAGTTGCCCACCCGAAACTTGGTGAGGGTAACGCTCGCCGAAGGTTTCGGGGCGAGGGAGCTCAAGCGCCCGGAACAGCTTCACGGCTTCATCGCGCGCATTTTCTTTGGTCAGGAGACCCTGCAACACCGGGATTTCACAGATTTGGTCATAGAGTGTCATCGTCGGGTTAAATGACGCCGCCGCGCTCTGCGCGATGTAAGCAACGCCTCGACCTCGAATACCCGCGCGCTCGCTCACCTTCATTTCACGGATGTCTTTTCCCTGAAATATCACTTTGCCGCCAGTCATATAGCAG
>JAYVYB010000354.1:0-3219 GCA_043784625.1 Methylovirgula sp. | reverse complement strand
CACTTATGCAACCGCGACGGAACTTGGAAGCTATCGATAGCAACACGCATAGCTCTGTGTGCATCGCTCATCTCTATCCACCTATTCGGGTCGCAGCGGGGCCACTTTTGGCGTCATTGGCGATTTTGACATCAGCCTCTTGCTCAGTGCCATAGCCGTAGCCATAACCGTAACCGTAGCTGTCTCCATAGCTTGCACTACGCGCATCATGCATCGTTAAAACGCTACCAATCATGCGGGTGCGCGCCTGCCTAAGCCGTCGCAAGCTTACATTTAATATCGGCTTACGTACCATTCCCGAAGCCGCAACAACAACAGTTGCGGCGCACACATTGGCGGTAAGCACCGCGTCTGCCAGACCCATAATAGGCGCACCGTCAACTACTATCAGATCAAAAACCTCTGCGCCGACCCACATCAACGACATGAGTCGGGGGCTTGCCAAAATATCGGCTGCGTTGGGTGGTAAAGGACCTGACGACATAAAAGTAAGTGTTGGCATGCTTGTGGCTTGAAACGCTTGCGGCGGGGTGCACGCGCCGGTCAGATAGTTGCTCAATCCTATGGAATTTTCTAGACCCAGTTTGGTATGCAGCGAAGACTTGCGCAAATCACCGTCAACGAGCAAAACCTTGAGGCCAGTTGCCGCAAAATGCCGGGCAATGGCGATGGAAGTTGTAGACTTGCCCTCTCCCGGTCCCGAACTTGTTATGAAAATTGACTTAGGTAATCCGCTCTCTGTAGCGAAGTAGAGCGAAGTTGCGAATGTGCGATAGGACTCGCTGATCAGCGAATTTATACTGGTTAGTTCGACATCAATCGCTTTGCCAACTGGCACGCGCGGGATAACTCCCAAGGTGGAGAGTTTGGTAACTTTCTCCAAATCTTCGACGGACCTGACATTGTCGTTGAACCATTCCATTGCAAAGGCACCGACCACGCCAAGCAAAGTGCCGAGGAATGTTGCAATGAGAATATTAAAAACGACACGGGGCGAAGACGGCTTTTTCGGCACTTCAGCTTTGTCGACGATAAAGATATTATTGGCACCGACGCCGCCCGCTATATCGACTTCTTTATACCTCTGCAACAAGCTGTCATACAGGCTTCTGTTAACATCAGCTTCGCGCTTGAGGATATTATACTTCACACTTCGCTTTTGAAGATCAAGAACCTCAGTTCTCAGCTTTTCGATCTGCGTCTTCATCTGGGTTTCTTGGGCTTGCGAAGACTCAAAAGACGCTTTTAGCGAGTTCTTGATTTTCAAAGCCTCAGACAAAATTCGCTTATCGATTTCTTTTATCTTGTTATCGATTTGGACCATTTCAGGATAGCTGGGCTTAAAAAGCTGCAGCTTTTCTTGATATTCAGTCAAAAACTTGTTACGTGTAGTGCGCAGATCCTCGATGACTTTGCTCTCCAACACCTGCCGTAAATCGGTGACATTGCTTTTTTCGGACTGATTGAAAAGTTGCTCATCGCGAATGCGGTCTGCCGTCAGCTTTCCAAGCTCGGCATTGGCAGCTGCCAGATTATTTTCAGCGATCGAAGCCTTATCGACCGTCGCAATGATTTGCTCTTTCTCGCCAAATTCAAGCTGGGCCCGTTCTGAGTCCTGCAGCTTGACTTGCAGTTGTTTCAACTGATCGTCCAGAAAGGTTTTGGCATAAGAATTCGCGTCAAAACGCTTATCGAGAGTTACAGCTATGTAGGCATTGGCTAGTGCATCTGTAATTTTCTGAGCAAGAGCCGGGCTAACATCGGAATAGCTCAGATCTACCAGACGGGACCCGAGAACCGGACGTACAATACGATTGTCAATTATCTTTCTGACCGCTTTTGACACGCGATCGGCCCGGTCGGTCTCCGTTTGTTTTGCCTGAAAAAACCGGGTTACCGGATAAAACAAATCATTATCTTGCATAAAGATTGGATCATCGCCCAGTTGCAACTTTGCGACAACGCGCTCTGCCAGGGAGCGGCTCTGCAAAATCTCATACTGCGTTTTTAAAAACTCGGTATCAGCCACTTCAACGGGGTTAATGTTGCCGCCCTCAACAACCTTGGCCGCGTTTCGGTCAATCTGAAGCTTAACAACAGACGTGTACACTGGGGTCATTAGTAATGTTACGACCCCGCCCATAGCCATGCACCCCAAAATAGTCGCAACAACAAGATGCATGTGCTTCCGGATGGTCCACCAATATTCGGCGAGTTCCGAAACAAAATTGCCGGCGCTCTCTTGTCCTTCCATTGAAAGGCTGGAGCCATAGTTTCCACCATAGCCAACAGCGGAAGGCGTGGTCGAACCGGCTGCCACCATCTGGTTTTCTTCTGGACGATTGTGTTCAGGTTCGTTTGCCACGTTCGACTTTCGCAATTTTCTAAAGTTAAAAATTAGACAGGTTTGAAAACCGTCAGCAATGGAACTGTTTTGAGGATGCTTGACAGCGCATTCTTCCCGAACGACGTTGGGACGACAATCACGTCACCGTCGATGATGAGCGGATCTTCCATTTGGCCGGAACGGATCGCCTCAAGATCAAATTTAGCGCCTAAACGCTGCCCCTTTTCGGTGCGGAATACCACGATGGTCGATTGTGCCGTATCGGCGTCGAGACCTTCGGCCGCAGAGATACATTGCAACAGAGTGTTGTTGATTTTAATCGGAAACACACCGGGCTTTTTCACCGCGCCCTCGACGGTAAAGCGCTGGCTGTTATACTCTTTGATGTTAATCGAAACCTGCGGGTTTTGCAGATATTTTGCGCCAAGCCTCGCAGTGAGTTCACGCTCCAGCTGTTGCGTGGTTTTCCCGGCAGCGCGAATTTCGCCAACCAAAGGCATGTTAATCGTGCCGTCGCTGGACACCTGCATTTGACGAGAGAGAGCCGGTACCGAGAAAACATTTATTTCGAGTGAGTCTTGCGGGCCGACCTTATAAATACTGGCGCCCGTGCTCGGCGTCTGCGCAACATTGGCTGACGCCTTTGAAATTGATCCACTTGTGGGTGTGAACTCGCCTTGACCGAATGATTTGGTATCACCGCCGTCCAATGAACCGTTGCATCCCGCTAAAAAGACGACGCAAACCGCCGCCATAATGTGAGATGTTCCGGCCTCCCACTTTTAGTGCATCGTAAAGTGTCGAGTTAATGAGCTTTATAATTGGATTAGTGTCTTCGTTGATGGTTTTTAATGATAAATTAATGACGGCTT
>JAYVYB010000353.1:0-2240 GCA_043784625.1 Methylovirgula sp. | reverse complement strand
ATTTCAATGCAATGTCGCCAATCCTGGCGGCAGCATAAATGAGGCAGAATTCCACTTACGAATAGCCCCGAAGTTGTTCAGATAAACCGAGCCACCTCTTACCGTTACGCCGTAAAAATCTTGTAGAGCTAAGTTTCGGAACATCCCTCGAGCAAACGGCCTCTGGTTTTAAAGTCGTTATTTACAAAGCAAAGACCAAAAAACACGTGCCGGTTGAGGCGAACCTAGCGGATTGGCTCATCGAACCTATGCAGTTCTACATAGATACGGTTCGCCCCTTCTTGCTTGGCAAAAGCGGTACCAATACTTCCGCTGTTTGGATAAGCCGACGGGGTGTAGCGTTTGATCTAGGAGGGATGACGCAAGTTATATGTAATGTAACCAAGCAATATTTTGGTCACCCGGTGTCTCTTCATCTTTTCCGGGACTGCGCAGCAACAGGTATCGCCATTCATGATCCAAAACATGTCGGTATTACTAAGGCTGTATTAGGGCATGCCACGCTGAAGAGCAGCCAAAAATACTACAATCAAGCAACATCTTTGACTGCTGTCTCGGCATACCAAGACGTGATTTCCAAGCTTCGCGGAGACTAACATTGGGTAGGTTCACAAAGCCTTTGTCACGCTAGCAAAGGCCGAACGAACAAAATGCAGCTCGATCAATAAATAAACAGGAGCACGATCTTATGCGGAGAATCCAACGCAAAGTGACATCCGATATTTGGGAATGCAGGGCATCAAAACACGAAAGGCCTGGAAGCCGTGACGAAGTTGATACAACTCCCGAGGAAGAGACGGACAAGTCAGAAGCTTGCTTTTTCGAGGGAGTGGTTTTCCTGCGTCTGGCGCACATGCCAAGACGCACTCGTGAACTTTTCCGGATCGATGCAAAAGATGTACTTTTCAGCTACATCGTTGCAATTCGTATCGGGGCATTCCTCGACAAAGTTTTTAGATCCCAGAACAACGACGCGCCCGATCTTTTGCAATCAGATCCCTACCCACTCTCCACGCAGCCTGGTTACGCATCACTCGTTGAGTTTGTGCGATTGATGGCTCGACGCGCGGCAAGGGGTTGGTATGATGCCAGCCAGAGTGCGGAGTCAACTTGAAGACGACGACATGAGGACGCAGCGCACTGTCGCATTTCACAGCGGGGCAGCCTTTTTGGAACATATATTTGGAGCTTGAATAAATGAAGGTTGCTTTTTACGCGCGTTATTCCTCCGACAGCCAGCGTGAAGCCTCGATTGCCGACCAGTTTCGGCTGTGCCGCGAACATGCACAAAAGCTGGGCTGGCAGATTGTTGAGGAATACTCCGATCATGCGGTTTCAGGGGCATCGTTGCTGCGTCCTGGTATTCAGGCTTTGATGAGAGACGCCCAGAAGGGTCACTTTGATGTCGTGGTAGCTGAGGCGATGGACAGGCTGTCGCGCGACCAAGAAGACATTGCCGGGCTGCATAAGCGTATGAGCTTTGCTGGCGTCCGGATCATCACTCTGAGCGAGGGTGAGATCAGCTCCCTGCATGTCGGCCTTAAGGGCACGATGAATGCACTGTTTCTGAAGGACCTTGCCGATAAAACTCGCCGGGGTCTCAGAGGCCGCGTTGAGAATGGCAAATCCGGCGGCGGCAAGAGCTATGGCTATGACACGCTCAAACAATTTGATGCGTCAGGCGAACCCATTCGCGGCGACCGCACGATTAACGCGGCAGAAGCCAAAGTCATCCGCCAGATTTTTAGGGACTATAATGCCGGCAAGAGCCCGAAGCGGATGGCGACAGAGCTCAACAGGCAAGGCGTCCCAGCTCCAGGCGGCAAGGAGTGGGGCTTCTCCACCATCAATGGCAATGTCCAGCGCGGCACCGGCATTCTCAACAATGAGCTCTATATCGGCCGGATGATCTGGAACCGCCAAACCTTTATCAAAGACCCCGACAGCGGCAAGCGGCAAGCCCGCCTCAATGTGCCAGCGGCGTGGATCAACAAAGACGTGCCGAAGCTGCGCATCATTGACGATGAAGTCTGGCACGCGACCAAAGCGCGCCAATGCGCGCTAAAGATCATCCGCAATGACCTGGGCGTCGATGTTGGCAATCATTTCAGGGACAGGCGTCGCCCGACGTACCTGTTATCGGGACTGGTTAAGTGCGGCTGCTGTGGCGGCGGCTACGCCATGATTTCAGCGGCAATGCTTGGCTGTTCAAAGGCGCGCAACAACGGAACCTGTAATAA
>JAYVYB010000352.1:0-1885 GCA_043784625.1 Methylovirgula sp. | reverse complement strand
AGCCCGAGGCGACCGGCGCAGACGCCATTGCCGCCGGTGCGCGTGACGTTGCCGAAACTCTGGAGCTCAAAGCCATCGCCGCATGGACAGCCTCCGGCTTCACCGCATTCCGTATTGCCCGCGAGCGGCCAGAGTCGCCTGTTATGGCGCTGACACCCAATAAAGACGCCGCCCGCCAGCTTTGTCTGGTATGGGGTGTGCATCCGGTGGTGACCAAGGACGCATATGATGTCGACGATATGGCCACCCGCGCCTGCAAATTTGCCAGCCGCGAGGGGCTCGCCAAAGAAGGTGACCGCATTATCATTGTCGCCGGTGTTCCCTTTGGCACACCGGGCGCGACCAACATGATGCGCATCGCCTTTGTGCGCTCAGAGGCGGCGGGCTGGGGCTAAGGCGCTCCTGCACGGCATATGGGTGCGCAAACGGCAAACCCATATGCCAACATTGAGAAATGATTGACATCAAATTATTCTTGTCCGAATAATGCGGCATGAAAGAAACTGCGCCGCCGATTCACTTCGCTATTTCCCAAGCTGCCAAGGCAGCAACCCGCGCCTTCGAGGCGCAACTCGCCGGTGCGGGCGGTTCGCTCTCGACTTGGCTGGTGCTGATCGCGCTCAATGAAAATGGCTGGAAGTTGCAGTCTGAACTCACCAAAGATGTTGGTGTTCGGGGCCCGACGCTGACGCATCACCTTAATAACATGGAGTTAAACGGCCTGATCGTGCGTAATCGTCTCGCCGATGACCGCCGCAGTCATCTGGTGGAAATGACCGACCTTGGCCGCTCGACTCTTGACGGCCTCAAACAAACAGCTTTGGCCTATGATGCAAAACTGCGCGCGGCCTTAACCGAAAAAGAGTTGGCCGCTTTGCGCGACATGCTCGCCCGCGTTGCGGCAGCGGCTGGCTAAATCAGCGCACTGCCACAAAAAACAATCTTGGAAACGGCAATAAAACCGTGCCGTCGCCTTGCGCCGGATAGGCCTTGGCAATCTCGCTTTCATAGAGTGCCAAGAAGTCGCTACGTTCCGCCGCGTTCAGCGGGTCGATATAGGGTTTGAGGCCGGTGCTCTTAAACCATTCGACAATTGCCGCCGCACCTGCCAGCGGGTGATGATAGGTGGTGATCCAGACATCGCCCCGTGCCGCGTGTGGCTTCAAAACCCGATAATACCAATCCGCGCTCTGGCGGGCGGCGCGGGCAATTGCCGCCTGCGTCAGCTTGCTCGCCCACGGGCCGGATGCGGCCACCTCGCGCATCAGCCGATGCGGCGGTTCATCGAGATTGTCCGGCATCTGCACGGCAAGACAGCCGCCCGGCGCCAACATATGTATGAGCCGCGGCATAAGCGCAGCATGATCGGGCAGCCATTGCAGCGTGGCGTTGGACAAAATCACGTCTTGCGGCTGCGGCGGTTGCCATGTGGCAATATCCGCTACCGCAAAAGGCACGTCCGGCAGGCGCTTTTTGGCAGCATCGATCATCTGCGGCGACGAATCCATACCTGTCACATGCGCCTGCGGGAAACGGGCCAACAAAACTTGCGTTGAATTCCCGGGGCCACAGCCCAAGTCAACCGCATGACGCGCATCGAGCAGCGGGATTTGCGCCACCAGATCGCGCACAGGGCGGGTGCGCTCGTCTTCAAACTTGGTGTATTGCGCGGGCGACCATGTCATATTTACAAACTTTCGGTTTTGCGGCACTGCGCTGCGCCGTCCGCCACAGCTTTTAGGGCTTTGTCCAGCTCTTTGCCTTTTGCCGGGTCATTGCCAACTTTCAATATCGGTTCTCCCGCTTTGGCCGGATCAACATCAGGGTCGAATACTTTTTTCACATCCGGATCTCTGATCGTGTTTAGCACTGCGGTTTGGTTGAG
>JAYVYB010000351.1:0-4854 GCA_043784625.1 Methylovirgula sp. | reverse complement strand
ACTTCAATGCAATGTCGCCAATCCTGGCGGCAGCATAAATGAGGCAGAATTCCACTTACGAATAGCCCCGAAGTTGTTCAGATAAACCGAGCCACCTCTCAGGACGCCGAACCATTCCAATGGCTGCGACGCTGCGTGAACTGTTACTGGAATGGAAAGTGCGGTGCCCGCGCAGGGACGGAAAATTAGAACGGGTGTTTCCCGCCCACGGCATCCGAACCGCATGGCCCCTGCGGCGCATCAAGGCAGGCGGCGCTTTTCTATACAGCAATTTTCGCGATCGCGTTTGGCACAAAATTCTAAAGGAACTAGACCTTCCGCCGGTATCATTGCACAGCGCGCGCCATACCTTCATCTCGGGACTTCAAACTGCTGGTGCGGAAATTGGGCTCGCAGCACAATTGGCTGGCCATAAAAACGCAAACGTGACGCTGGGATACTATACTCAAGCCACGCGCAAGGGCGACGAAATGATTGCTAAGCTTGAACAGCTTTACGGCTAGCATATTCCAATCAGTTGTTTTTACGCCACTCTTCGATAACCTGCCTCTCCCACACTAACGTTCGCTCATAGTGTTCGACGAGCTGTCATACCGCAAACGTTCCGCGCGCGGCGGATATCCCGCTACTATTGCCTACGCATGCTCAACTTTGACTAAAGTTGCCTTTTGAAACAACCGAGGGATGAAACGCTGGTGAAATGATGTTTCAACATTGTTGGCGATTAAGTGATGCTCAGGGCGCGAGGCTAGCATAAATACAACGTGTGCGGTTTCAAAAGCCCAAATGCTTGCGCCCGGCATCTTTTCAGCCAGTTGCTCTGCTAACCCGTGAATAAATTGGCTTCGGGCCTTGCGGGGAAAATGTTGATAAACCAAGACGGATCGCCCGGATTGGTAATGGTCAGTAACCTCGTCAAAGAACACGAATTTGTTCGATCCGGCACGGCCCTTGCGGCGCGAAGACACTTCAAAGCCGTTGTCGGGATCAAAGAACACTAAATCGGAGGCCGCGAACTTTTCTATGGTCTTTCCGTGCCACAAATTGCGATCAACCAAAGCATTTGGAGCGGCATCGTTGAAAAATACTGTGCCTGGAATGAAATTAGAAGCTTCCAGACTTTCGAGGTCGGTGCTCGTCGGCGCGGCAGGAACTGCGTTCATTGTATCGAACAACTCAGGATCGTATGCGCGCCATTTATCGGGCTGTTTAAGATACGAACGAAATCGTCCGTCACTGCGGCCATCTGGTTCGGTCATAATCCAGCAAACGCCTATTTTCAGTCCCTTTTGTGCAAAGGCGCGCAGCAACACATATTTTCTATAATCGCTGATATCGCCAATATATTGGATTTTCATCGCCGCCTCGAATCGCGTTGAGAAGGCGGTAGTGTAGTTGAAATACCCTAATTTGGGGTACTCCAAAATCGGGTTTCTATAGAGCGCTGGTTTCCATATCGGCGCTTCAAATTGACATCGATCCGTTCAGAGCTTTATCAAAAGATCATCGAATTGCTTGTTGCTGCGCGCAAGGACGCAGGCGTGACGCAAACGGAACTTGGAAACCGCCTTGGGCAGCGCCAAACCTTCGTGTCAAAATTTGAATTGGGCGAACGTCGGCTCGACGTGGCTGAATTTATCGAGATAGCCCGCGAAATTGGCGTCGATCCCTGTGCTCTGATGCAAGAGGCGGAGAAAGATTAATAAATCTGTATCAGAAGCACTTCGTAGTTCAGCTTTTCTGGCGCTTAAACGCCCCTAGGTCAGATGCGCGTCGCTTTTCATAAACTCAAAACAGAAATGTCCAACCAAGACACTCCTAATTTCCTCCCATCTTGTCAGCTTCATGTCATTATGCCTATAATTTAGAAGGTTTCTTTTCGAAGATGAGGCATTTGATGGTTGGGAGTTTTGGGCTTCGTCTTGCCATATTGCCAATCATAGTTGGCTTTCTTGCGCTCGCTTCGATATTGGCAACGATATTTTGGCTAAATGCACGGACACAAACACTTTTTGATGATGTCGTTGCATTGCGAGCGGTTCGTACAGAAGCAGCTGATCTTCGAAACGCTTTGCAGACAGCTGAGTCCAGTCAAAGAGGTTTTCTTTACACCAAAAACGAGGTGTACCTTGCGCCTTTCTATGTGGCCAAGACGCAGGCCTTAAGACAGATGAAGCTTCTGCGGACTGGCATTTCTATACTTCCAGACCTTCAAAGCGCGAGCCAGAAGCTGGGCGAGGTGGTAGATCAGAAATTCGCCGAGATGGATCAGACGCTGTCTCTTCAACATGCGCGCCAAGATGCGAACGCGCTGGCCCTGGTTAAAACGGATCAAGGCAAGGCCCTTATGGACGAAGCGGGTGTGTATCTAAACGGAATTGTGAGGGCAGCAGACCAACGGCTCCTTGATCGCGTTGCAGAACAGCAAAAAACGACCTCTCGGCTTAAGTTAGTTTCCCTACTTAGCGCCTTCGTCATCATGGCTGTGGTAGGAATCGTAACTCATATTCTGACAAAGTACACGCGCGGATTGACTGCAGCGCAACTGAAAGTGTCCGATCTCAATGCGCACCTTGAATCAAGAGTGCAGCAGCGTACTGACGACTTGCAACAGGCTAATGAGCTATTACGGGACTCTCGAAACCGTGCAGAAGCTTTATTAATGGAGGTCAACCACCGTGTTGCAAACAGTTTGACTATGGTTTCCTCACTTGTAAGTATGCAGTCCAACTCTGTTCGAGATGTAGCGGCAAAAAGTGCTTTGGCGGAAACACGAGATCGAATTTATGCTGTGGCACTGGTTCACCGTGAACTTTATACCACTGGCGACGTGCGTTTTGTCTTGCTCGATGATTATCTTGGCAGCCTGCTTACGCACCTACAAACATCCGTTCAGAATGAAATGCGCGGGATTAGGTTAAAGATCCAGATTGCGCACGTTAAAATGTCTATTGATCACAGCATCAGCTTGGGTGTCGTGGTGAACGAATGGGTCACCAATGCGCGAAAATACGCTTATCCTGAAGGAAAAGGAGAAATCCGGGTCGACCTTAGAGCCCTGAGCGAGAACCGGGCCGAATTGACGGTTGCTGATGATGGAGTAGGAACCGACGTCCTGAACAAGAGCAAAGGCACGGGATTTGGTTCAAGAATCCTCGGCGCTATGGCCATAACGCTGGCTGCAGAAATGAAATATGAAAAGGGTGCCCCTGGCACAATTGCCAGGATGACGTTTCCCCTGCCGCAAATCGGCTAGTGCTCACCCTCTCAGGGCGTGACCGCAACGGCATCCTTTATTTTGTTTCAGACGACCAAGGGAAATTCAAATATTGGTCTCTTGTGTCGTAACATGTGTTTCCATACATCTTTAAATATGCTGCACGGCGAACCGGGTCTGCGAAAACCGCCGCTGGATCCTCAAAGTCAGCCTCATACTGTTGTATGTTTTCCTTTGTCAAAGCGCTGGGCAAAATATCCATCGCTTGGGGAATGCTTTTTCCCTCAAGCCAATCCGCGCCGTAGTGACCCATTGCATATCCAAAAATGGGTGAGGAAAGTGCGATACTGACTTTGAACGGACTATTAGCTTTCTTGATTTCGGAAACCGCTTCAGGCTCGCCGTCAATTCCGCCCAGGAATTGGTCCGGACGATCTTTTCCCGCTGCCCGCAAAGCTTTTAGCGCACCTAACACCACTGCGTCTCCGCCGAGAACAACGTCCACATCTTGGTTGGCAAGAAGTATAATATTCATTGCCGCAAAACCGCCCTCCTTATTAACTGGATTTGCTGCGATATCCGCCACAATTTCTACGTCGGGTAGGGCATTTAAACCATCACGCATCGCTTCAAACCGGGGGGCGAGAAATTGCAAGGTGTCTTGCGTCAACAGAACGACGGTGGCTTTGCCGTGCAGCTTGGCTGCGATATGGGCGATTGCTGCGTCGGTAATGGCTTTTCCGGTGGCATATTGAGGAGCATTGAGAATCAATGTTGCAGGAGGTGGCACAATTGTTCCTACGAACGCACCGGACCAGATGGCCTGCTGAAGGCTGAAGCTGACAGCAGAGGGGTTAGACGACGTGGCAACCAATGCGCCACCTTTATCATTCCGAAATGCCTCTATCTGTTTGACGGCTGCTGGCACGTCGTTTTCGACGATGACCCTTTGATAGTTCAGGCCCCGATCCCGCGCAGCAGCCTTCAGGCCTTGGTGGACGCCGTCTAGAAATTCGCGTTCGTTTTCTTGCACATATGTCAGCGTTTTAGTGAGATCGGGCGGCCTGCTGCAATCAGGAGCATTGGGGTTGAAAGGAGGTAACGTAATGGGCTGAGTGATACCCTCCGGCCCGTTTTCCGCAGCCTGTGCGATTGGCGCTGCCAGAACCACCGTTACAAGCAATAGCCAGCCCAGTCTGGCAAAGCCGAATGAGAAGACGGTTCTGTTCATTCGCGACATAACGTCTCCCGACAATTAGCAAAACTGGACAGCGGTCAGGAATTGAGGACCGAATATATATATTACACAATATTAAAGGATAAAACCCAGACAACAATGCTGTCTGGTTGAACTTCGCAGGTGCTAACGAATTCGGCTTAATTCCGTGACATAAGAATTACAATTGACCATTTTCTTGATCGGCTACAACTTCAAAGCACCACGCTGCTCGGGCGTGACTGTAACCACAGTGTAACCACGGGATTTTTAGTCTCGCCTGCCGTTCACAAAGGGCTTTTGAAAGCGCTTTAGGCATGCACAGCAGTTCACGCCAATGCGCGTCTATCAGTGTTTTGATGGAAAAAGATTGGCGCACCCGACAGGATTCGAACCTGTGACCCCTGCCTTCGGAGGGCCT
>JAYVYB010000350.1:0-4857 GCA_043784625.1 Methylovirgula sp. | reverse complement strand
ATTCCGTCAAAGAAGCCGCGGCGGCTGTAATCCGCGAGCAGCAGTTCGCAAATTGCTTTTTGAGTGCCGTAACTGGTAAGGGGCGTTTGGAAAAATTCATCGCCAATCTTCTCGGGAAATGGAGCGCCGTAAACAGCGATTGAGGAAGTGAAAACGAGCCGTGGTTTATAGGGCCTCGACTTGCCTTCTGCATAAATGGCGTCAAAAAGCTGACGCGTGCCATCCAGATTGATGCGATAGCCTTTCTCGAAATCGGCTTCCGCCTCACCCGAAACAATCGCAGCAAGATGAAAAATCACATCCGGACGTTGATTGATCAAGTTTTGAGCAGCCGCAGGTGCCGAAAGGTCTGCAGTCAGCACGGAAACTGTACCGGAAAAGCCGCTCGGTGCTACGGCCTCAACCACGTCAACAAGCGTGAGTGCAGTGATGGCTTTTCCGCTCAGGTTCCCATCGAGAACAAGACGATTAACCAGTTTACGGCCAATCATACCAGCCGCACCAATGATCAGAATATGCATGAGAGTTACCTTTTGCTTTGTTATGTCAGCTGTATACGTGCTACCGCGAAGGAATTCAGTGTTAGCTCAGTCGAGCTATCACTGATCAATTGATCGAGCAGATCAGGGGTCTGGCTCGCTTCTACGAAACGAGAAGCGTTTAGCACTGCAATTCGCCTAGTCAGCGCCGGTAGAAGTACCTGCTGGTCTTTGCCCGTCAGATTTGCCAGCCAGAGTTCGCGTCCCTCGGGACGCTCAACGGCTATGCCTTGCACCATACTGGGTGCAGATATTGATAATTCCAGCATTTTATGACCTGAAAGGCCAGCGAGCCCTCGCATAGTGTGAAAGATCGGAAAAAGGCCGCGATGCTCGTCATACCAGGGCTCTGGCCAGTCTTCCGGCGTAGAGACAAGACCAAACGCGCCCGTCGTGCCGCCAAAAGCTATTGTCTTGAAACCACCACGGGCGAAATGGGCATAATAACCAAGGGCCCAAGCGGCTCCGAGAAGCCCGCGCTGGCGGGGATCATTTCTGTTCATAGCTTGCCGGATATTTCCGGGGTTTTCCATTGGTGCCGCGCCATAGGGGTTCATTCGCATGCCGATGGCGCTTGGCCCAACGGAGAGCGGTAATTTTCCGGCAATGACGCGGGTACTAGCGGCGATAGCTGGCAGAGATTCGAGTCCCTCCATCACTGAGATGTCGTCACCGGCATGGACGAGGGGTGAAGTGGTGAAGCTTACCAGATCCATCTCTGCAATGGGCGGTCGCTTGCGGTTAAGTTCTGTGAAGAAGCTGAACATGCCGCCTCCGAGTTTTACGTTCGGAAAGGCTTTCCGTGCGACCTTGAACAGGGCCTCGGCTGGAGGGCTTGGGGGCCAAATACTGCCCGGTAATGTGCATTTAAGATCTGGCGCTGGCGAAAAAAGCACAACTTCGAAGGGGGAACCAAGCGATTTGGTCATTTCTGCGAGAGCCTCGACTTCCCGCTGAAAGTCTTCGACTTCAGTGATGACGGCCTCAAGCCAGGGCTTCGCGCCAATTGAAGCGGCAATCGCGATTGACTCAAGCAGAGTCAGCTTATTATGGCCCCGGCGCGGGTCATAATGGCAAATCAGGTGATGCGGCTTGAGACCAGACAAGGCTGCAATCATCGTTCGTGTTGGCGCGGCCTCTTCTGGATCAAAACCAAGCCCAATTTCCGGTGCCAAGCCAAGATCTTTACCCAGTGTGAGCTTTATTGCCGAAATTTCGTTCGATCGTGCAGGTGCACGCCCCGAAACAATTAGCGACACTGATTGTTTCAGACGGGTGTCTGCCTCCAGATTGTAGGGCCAGGGCAGTGCAAGAGGGCGAACGTATGTTTTATAAGAAGCATCGGTCCAATTCCGCTGATCCTCCATCTCGAATGTGTCGCCCTCCATTCGGCAGGTAACCTTCAACCCGGGCGCGGCCTCATGAGTCAACGCACGTAGATCCATCATCGGCTGGACAGGATCAATCAAATCCGGAAAATGTCCACGCACGATACGTCCGTCAGTATGCTCGATCTCGACAGGGTTTCCGGCAACCCCGGCGATGGGATGCAATATAACGAAACCTGTTCTGTTCGTCAGGAAGTCTGTGACCGCTTCGCCCTCGCTCCTGAACGTAAGATGCCCGCTCTCGGTGCCTTCAATAACGGCGCGGTATCGAAACTCCTGCTGTTCGTCGCAAGCATTGGCTTCATAGCTGACTAGGAACCCATTTGCTTTCTCTTCGATTTTGAGGTTTAAGATCGTCGGATTATAAGTCCCCCAATTGCGATCCCTGACTATAAAAGAAACTGCACGTATGACCTCTATGCCGTCAAAACGGACATGGCGCAGATTGCCGGCATCAAATTCTGCCGTCAATTTGCCCGCGCGTAATATGTGCACTGCAGACGACGGTTCTTCGGTGCCAAAAAATTTTATGATTTCGCTGGGCTCTGTGACCATGACGCGATCCTTTTTTAAGATAAGGTTCACCTTGCTACGCGGCGACTAACAATACTTTCAATAAGTAGTGCGATGATGATGATCGAGCCAATGGCCGAACCTTGCCAGAAGGGCGAGATACCCATGAGGTTCAAGCCGTTGCGGATCATGACCATGATCAGCACCCCGATCAATGTGCCTATCAGCGATCCACGTCCGCCGAATAGGCTGGCTCCGCCAATGACGACAGCCGCGATTGCATCGAGTTCCATGGCATTGCCGGCCAACGGATCTGCTGAGAGAATTTGCGCTATCGAAAATGTAATCGCAACAGCCGATAGCGCCCCGGACACGACATAAGGAAGGACCGAGTAGAAAAACACGTCAAGGCCCGCTGCTCGCGCCGCTTCCTTGTTCGATCCGACAGCGTAAATAGTGCGCCCGCCCTTTGTATATGTAAGATAACACCAAGCGACCACATAAAGCAGACCGAGGAAGACTACATTGGCCGGAATGCCGAGAATGTTGGTGTAAACAATCGAAGACATGCTGGATGGGATGTTCGAAATTGCTGTTTGTCCCGACAGAATATAGGCAAGACTTCGCCCAATTGCCATCATACCAAGCGTCACAACAAAAGCGGCAAGCCCAAAATATGCAATCAAAACGCCCGAGATCAGGCCTATGCCCGCTCCGGATAACAGCGCCACCGCTATGGCGACGGGAAGGCTAAAGCTTTGAACCGTAAGGCCCAAAATGATCCCGGTGAGCCCAGCGACCGATCCCACCGACAAATCAATACCGCCGGTCAGAATGACAAAAGTCATGCCAACGGCGACAATGCCGATCACGACGGACTGATCGAGAACATTAAAAAGGTTGTTCTTCGTCAGAAAATAGGGTGACAGAAGCGATAGAGCGATGGCGAGGATGAGGGCCAGAACAATCATTCGAAATTCAAGCCGTCGAGTCAGCCCCTTGAAGAAGGTATTGGCAGGTTTTAACTGGGTCAAATTCGTCATGGGACGCGTCCTATCTCATAGCGTTGTCGCGAGGGCTTCGATACGATCTCGGATTTTCTCGGGCGAAGATACTTGAACTTGTCCGGAAAGAGTCAGCCCAATCCAGCCTAGGTCATGTCCACGGCTACTCTTCAGCGGTAATAGGAGGGTCGAACAGGTGCCGACAGATTCCGATATAAATTCGGATTTAAGCTGTTCAAGAGCTCCGGCAATGTGTGTTTCCTCGAAGGCCTTTGCCTCGCCCACGGCAAAGCCAGGGTTTGCAGCAGCGTCTGCGACGACCATGTTGAGACAGATCAGTTGTTCATGGTCAATCAGGGCCCAAAAGCCGACACCGCCCAACTCGTCTGTTAATGCCTTCAGCATGGCCGTGTTTCGGGCCATTGATGTGCGCGGCGCTGCGAGCAGTGTCAATTTTTCGACGTCCAGCAATGTTGCCGGCAGATCGGCAATGCTGATTCCGTCGCTAATGACAACTATTCTGTCCGATAGCGCCAGAAGTTCCTCAAAGTCTGAAGAAACAACGAGAACGGCCACGCCGTTTGCCGCTATATCACGCAAAATTGCATAAATTGACGAGCGCGTTCCAATATCGACGCCCTTGGTCGGCTCGTCGAGGATGAGCACTCTAGGCTCCAACAGAAGCCAGCGTGCGATTATGATTTTTTGCTGCATCCCACCGGAGAAATTGAGCATATTGGCGTCCAGTAGTCGATCAGCCGGAAGACCCAAGCTTTTAAGTATGGCTTGAACCTGTTTGTCGCGGCTGCGATAGCCCAACCCAAAACCTTTATGTGCACCTAGATGCGCGAGGAGCAGATTTTCTTTAACAGACAGGTCCGGCACAATATTTTGTGCGCGGCGGTCCTCGGCGAGGAAACCCATGCCAGCCTTGATCGAGTCCGATGGCTTTCTTGGATTAACGACTTTATCTGCAACTTTTATTGTACCTGATTGGCGTGGACGAAGGCCAAAAATGGCTTCGACGACCTCGGAGCGTCCCGCACCGACGAGACCACCAAGCCCGACAATTTCTCCCTCATGCACGCGAAAAGAAACATCACGCACCACAGGCGGGGCTTGCAGGCCAATCACTTCGAGTGCGACCGGCGCAGATGTTTTGATTGTCCCAGCCTTGCGTGAATAGATGCTGCTCAAATCTTGGCCCACCATATAGCGGATCAGTTCTGCCTGACTGAGCGATGTCGTCGGACGCGAAGCTAGAACTGTCCGACCCTCACGCAGAATCGTTACACGGTCGGTGATCTCAAACACTTCTTCAAGGCGATGAGAGACGAAAACCAGCCCCGTACCGCTGTCGCGCAACCGGATCATTACGTCAAAGAGACGATCGACTTCGCTCGGACTCAACGA
>JAYVYB010000349.1:0-1828 GCA_043784625.1 Methylovirgula sp. | reverse complement strand
ATGGATGGAAAAGGGGCTTGGCGGGACAATGTTTTTGTCGAGCGGGTTTGGAAATCGGTCAAATATGAGGAGGTATATTTGCGCGCCTATGCCAGCGTGCCGGAAGCACGCTCTTCACTTGGCCGCTATCTGAACTTTTACAATACCAAAAGACCACACTCAAGCCTTGACCGACAGACGCCAGATAGGGCCTACTTCAATGCACTGTCGCCAATCCTGGCGGCAGCATAAATGAGGCAGAATTCCACCTATCTCAGCCCAGTAAACTGTTCAGATAAACCGAGCCATCTCAAATGTCCATCGTCGAATGCTTTGGAACAATTCGGGTCTTAATTTAAGGGAAGATTGACCTCATTTCGGTTGATTATTGGGAACCATTCAGTCGATTTGACACTAGCGGGTCTTCGCCGTAGCTATTTTGGCCGGATGTTCCTGCCAGAAAACCCGTTTCGATAAAATACCAGAGGGATCCAATCGCGGGAACAAGCTGAACGAGCACCCATATGCCGGGTTTATCGCGGTCATGAAAACGCTTAACGCCAATACAGATTGCACTGTAAGCTGCAACAATGAACGTCAACGTCCCGACAAGCACTAAAACTATTTGGGTCGCCCCGACAGCATCCTCTGGATGCGCTTCCAACAGAAAGGCGACAACCGACACCACTGAAAACAAACATGCCATTTGACAAGCTGTAGCAAACCAAAATTTAGCTCGGTTAATCCGGCCTGTATGCGAAAAAAAGAGGCTTTTCATTGGTTATTCCTGATTGTTCTAGGAGAAGGTAGAACTTGAAGATCCAACGCTATGGCAGCGGAAACCCCGGTCTAACCAGCGGCCGCAGCTGCGCATAGGGTATGGTACAAAAAAACACGCCTTCTGCGTGCGCGCCCAAAACATTTGTATCGTACTGAATTTCAGCTTGGTTTGCCGCAAAAGTCCAAAGTGCAAGATCGCCTGAAACACTCGATATGGTGTCGCGCAATCTTTTAACTGCAGCCGGACTGGTATCGGCATCTTTACCTTCATTTTCTTTTTTCTGCTTTAAAACCTGTTGTCCGCACTCTCCAAAGATTTTCTGTGCCGCTGCCTTGTCCAGCAAGTCGCTGAACTGCGCTAGCTTGCCCTTGGCAACATCAATATTAATTGCATTGCTCTGGTTATTCGGGTGTGCTCCGCCTAAAAACGTTTCCGTCACGGCATGCACCGAAATAAGCTTGGGCGAAGCGTACTCCAGCGACATGGAGACATTGTATTCGAAATTGTCACTTTGCGGGTCACCAGCTTCAGGCTGCGGTATGTCGTTGATCAACTTATTGACTTCTGCATTGAAAGCTAATTGCGCCGGTTCAGAGGCTTTGGCAAATTCATAGACTTGGATATCTACTTTGGTTTTGCCTTTGCCTCCTTTATCGAAAAAGAAATAAGGCACAAGCTTTCCTGGTGCGCCAGTGCCTGACACCGGCGCTGCCTCTAAAAGCTCTGTTCGGGCAATGGTCGCGCTTTTAATGCATTCCGCAAGCGAGTTGCCAGTGTTTAGGGCGCAGGAGTCTCGATCTTTCATCCAGCGTTTCTGGGACGACAAAAGCTCGGCGCTTTGCGTTTCGCCCAAGCTGGTACGTAGCTCACCGAAAACCTTGTTCAACATTTCATCGGCGGCAAGAGCTGAGGGATCAGCGCAAATAGCCTTCTCACCGGGCGTGGAGGCCAGTTTACAGTCAAATGCATTCGCCGACGAAAACGTAGTTGCTGAAATAAGCGTGAGTAGCGACACGCTCCGCAACATCCTTAAAATCTTGCCGGCGTTGTGTATTAGCATTTGCTGCT
>JAYVYB010000348.1:0-2814 GCA_043784625.1 Methylovirgula sp. | reverse complement strand
TGAAGTTGCGCTCCTCAGTGCTGAGGTGATTGTAAATCTGTCCCATAACCCTCCTGATAATCAGTCAGGTGGTGCACTTCAAACTTGAGACGGCCCATTTTCAAATAACACAAGATCAGCTCGGAAAAGGTTATGTATATTCGATTTCGGAGCTCGTATCTATATTTACGTGTACTACTGAATATTTATTACACTTTTCTGGAGATTCTATTCCTGAAAAACGTCCCCAAAAAAATTGGTTATTGAAGGGTATTGATTGCCTCCAAAATAATCCTAACACCAAAGTTTTTAATTTGACGTGGAATAGTAAACATCAACAAGCTCAGCAAGGATCTTTCAGCGAAGACGAACATTTTTACTATGGATTTGGCTTCTCAGACCAAATGTATTTGATAAGAACTGCAGAATTCTGTCAGCCCATTTACAATCAGCAAAATGAAATTTCAAACAGATACCCTGCATACGGTGGAGAGCTTTTCGAAAAACGCGTCGATGCTTGGATGAGGAATAATGGGCATGGTCGAGCTACCCTCAAATCCAGTAGCTACTGGCACGTCAATTTCAGTAAAAACAAGTTTCTGAGGAAAATTGGTTGCGGTCTGAACTTGCCTAATTTTCCGCGCAGATAAATTGTGAAGCTTGATGCGACTGCTATCCCATAAAAAAGCCGAGCTCCTTCACCCGCGCCTCTTGAAGTGAATCTGCCGCCCGGAGTTCATCGTCTACATAGCCGGGGTGGCACATGATGAGGTGGCGCTTTCCGGGCGCTTTGAGATATTTGTCAAAGTCGGCGGCGTAATTGCCGTTAACGTCAAAGGCTGAAAAACCACTGAAGCTGTCGTTGGTTTCGAAACCGTTTGCCTTCGCCTCTTGGGCAAAGCCGCGCGCCAAAGCCTTGACGATAAGCGCTTTTTTCACTTGGACGCCGCGCAACAGGATTCGGGTCAACCGGTCGGAACTGTCCCGCACCCACAATTTGCCGCTCAGATTGAGGCTGGCCAGCGCCTGCCACAGAGCAGCACGGACATTTGGCAAAACATGCACATGCTGATGGCCATCAAGAAAATCCGGCCAGCGACCCATGTGGGTGTAAAACGCCTGTAATTGCCGGATTATCTCCAAGCGGAGTTCGGCTTGCGGCGCTTTCGAGCGCATAAGACCACGCGCATCGGGCAAGACACCACGCGGCGCAAGAACCGGCATTTCCCCCAGCGGCGCACCGCAAGTTAGATTGAGGTGAAGCCCCACCTCAAAATTACCCGGCAACGTGCGGAGCTCTTGCGCCGCCAAGGGCCAATTTGGCCGGTTGGTCATGGCGCTGGTTGCAGTGACGCGGCCGGCAGCCAGACACTCGCGGATGCCGCGGCTCACGGCTGACGAAAGGGCATAGTCATCGGCACAAATGGTCAGACTTTTCATCGGCAAACGGGATATCTTTCCACTTCCTGAGTTTTGACGCCTCGACTTTCGACGCTTTAACTTTCGACTCTTGGACTTTCGACGCTTGGACTTTCGACTTTTAGCAATTCAACTTGCCTCAATTCGAGGTTCCGCTTACCTCTATCGCATGAGTTCAACGCCGAAAAGCACGATTTCCGTCACCTCTCCTGTCGAGATCAGCGCGATCGTGCCGATTTTTAATGAAGCCGAAAATATACAGGCTTTGCTCAACCGCCTGCTTCCGGTGCTGGAGGCGCATTGCAGCGGATATGAAATTATTTTTATCGACGATGGCTCTAAAGATGACTCGTTGGTCAGGCTGCATTCGATAGGCGCAGTTACGCCTCACCTTCATGTGATTTCTTTCAGCCGCAATTTTGGCAAGGAAGTGGCGATTGCGGCGGGAATAGACCGGGCGCGCGGCGCGGCAGCAATCATTCTCGATGCCGACTTGCAACATCCGCCCGAAGTGGTCGCGGAATTTATCTCCCTGTGGCGTCAAGGCTATAAAAACGTTTATGGCGTGCGGGCGGACCGTAAAAGCGACGCGCCCCTGCGGCGCTACCTGACCGGCAGATTTTACAAAATTTTCGGGTCATTCGGCGAAACTCTGTTACCGGCGGGCGCCGGAGACTTTCGCTTGTTAGACCGGCAGGCGCTTGAAGCTTTAAAACAAATGCCTGAGCGGGCGCGCTTCACCAAAGGGCTCTATGCCTGGATTGGGTTTAAATCTATCGGGGTTACGTTTGAAGTTGCCGACCGCGAGAATGGCGAGTCGAAATTCAGCTATCGCAAACTCACCCGCTTTGCTTTTGACGGGTTGACGTCATTCTCGACTTTGCCGCTCAAGGTCTGGACCTATGTCGGCGCTCTGGTGTCTCTTTTTGCCATCGGGATGGCGACACTTGTGCTGCTTCAGACGCTGATCTATGGCAGCGATGTGCCGGGCTATGCCACGATTGTGATTTCGATCATGTTTTTTTCAGGCGTCCAAATTATATCGTTAGGGATTCTCGGGGAATATATCGGGCGCATATTTGCCGAGGTGAAGCGTCGGCCATTGTATTTGATTTCCGAAGAATTCAGCTCCGATGCGCTCAGCCCGGCTCAAACGGCACCTTCGGAACGGCAAGTCACGCATGTTTAAAAGTTTGCTGTCGGTTGGCGGGTTTACGCTGTTATCGCGCCTCACCGGCTTTGTGCGAGACGTGTTCATAACCGCTATTCTTGGACAAAATGACCTCTCGGACGCCTATAATGTGGCCGCACGTTTACCAAACCAGTTTCGTGCTATTTTCGGGGAAGGCGCTTTCAATGCGGCGTTCACTCCGGCTTACTCGAGGGTTTTAGAGCAAGGCGGACGGGCGCAAGCGC
>JAYVYB010000347.1:0-2612 GCA_043784625.1 Methylovirgula sp. | reverse complement strand
GCGCAATCGGCAGCCGGTGCGAAATAAAGAACTTCAAGTCATTGACTACGTATAAAATTTTTTTTCCCATTTGCCCTAGTTTTCGGCGTCTCGCGAGATTGATCACGTTTCCTAGCTCACTTGGTATTTTATAACAACTCAGAACAAAACTGCTGTCGTTCGATCACTGTCAAAAAATCGCGATAGTGCCTAAGCGTGATGGCTCGGGAATTCTTAACCGAAGGTACCTTGCCGCTGAACCCGCATACGGATTTAACCCGAGCCTTACCCTTCTTACGCTTATTAGCGCGGGGAGAGCAACCGGCGGTCTCCAGAAATGACCGGCATTGTGCTGCGGACCACAGGTTGCGGATGGGTTGGTGGCATTTAGCCCAACGCAAAATTGCGGTGGCATGTCAGCGGGTTAAGGATGATTTCAGTTCGAGAGCGACATAACCTGCAACGAACAGCAGAAGTAAAGCAGTGGATTAAACAAAATCAAGAACGATCCGGTGAGACAGAACGCACCAAAAGGATCAAACTTTGCCTAACTGTCCGAAGTTGACATCAAGCGTGTTGAAAAGCTTCTCAACAATTAACCTTAAAAAACCTGACCTATTTCGCTCTAAACTAAGCCCCGAGCAGATAAGCAGCAAAAAACCACATGCATTTCACTTTTCAATCCGCCCAAATAAACACCGATTTCGTGAAATCGCATGTCACAGTTTTCGGCTTATTTCCAATTCGCGCAAGAAAAGGGTTCCCTCAGAAAAACTCCCTGAGTGTGAGTGTACGTCCGGAAAAAGCTGGACAATTTGGAGTGCGCAACCCTGTTCGGGGATGGAAATCTCGAACTTGAATTTGGCCCATTCCGGCGATGCCCCGCCCATCTTGTCGCTTTGCCCTAGCAGATTTGGAATGTCGGGAACGCAACGCACTCTCCACCTGACCAAGCCTGAATTGGATAAATCGCTCTTAAACTGCCCTTCAAAACTATATTTGCCGGGCGGTATTTTTACGTATTGCACGAGGCTGAGTGAGCTCTCTCTATCGCTGCCGTAATTAATTTTGAGCACGTTGCCATTAACGTCGCCAGTCACAGTTTCAATCGTGACCGAGGCATCGCCAACGTTTTCAACGTTCCAGTTAAATAAAGCACCGCTCAGCGGGAAACCGAAGTCGCCATTAAACAGGAATTTTACTTTAGCCAACTCCTCATCAGAGAGTAGTTGCAGCCACGCCGCATAAGACAAGTCATAGAATTTTTTACTGAACAGATACCGGCTATACTGATTTATGATTGCGGGACGAACCGGAACTTTCACAGACTGTAGATACTCATAAAGCTCGAGCGGCGTTCGAACATCTTTTGAGACCTGCGGCAAAATTTCCAGAAATGAGTCCAACCAAGGCGGGTTATTCGCCGCAAACTTTTTAACGTCCTCACTGCTGTCAACGTTCTCCAACATGGCTGCGAGCACAGGCGCAACCTGTGGAAGCAACTGTCGTTTTGTGATCAGAAACACATTAAAATAATCCAGCGCCATTTTGGGTTCATGTCGGCTCAAGGCTTTCTCTGCCAACCACAATGTGGCCAAGGCTTCGTGCTTAGAGCGTTGATATGCCGCATTCATATATTTCTCTATCGACTCTGATGTCTGCAGCTGTCCAAACAGACGCAAGGCTCGGGCGTTCAAAGGTTCGGTCAGCAGCGCGGTTTCAACCCACCCCAGAACACTTTGGAGACTTTCTATTGTGTCTTGTGGCTTGAATTTCGTATTTGCTTCTGCACCTGCCGGCTGAGAAACACCGTCTGCGGCTACCGCGCCCACAGGGCTATCGGTCTTTGGCTGGAAAAATAGAACCGTTTCCGCACGCGAAATCAGTGTCGGGGCGTCGTTCCACTTTAAACGAAGTGCAAGAGTCGGTGCTGCCGTTGAGAAATACGCCACTGAACCGCTAAAGCAGATTTCAACGACTGTAAATGCGGCCAAAGTGAAAACTGCAATGCGGGAATTCAATAATCTGCCTAAAAAACTAAACACCATCTATACCTCTCTCAGGCGCGCCAGTTACGGTTTCGGGTACAGAGTTTTGTAAAAACTCACACGTTAGCCCGGGGTTAACGCGGGCGAGGAGAGCGCACAAGCTGGGTCCACAACCAGATCATAATCTTGCGCCATTTGGTCATTTGCCTATGCTTTGATGTGCTGTGAAACCGTCTAAGACTTGAGGCATGCATCTGACTGCCAAGCATCAATGCCTTATGCGGCGCTTTGTGCGTTGGCTGGTTTTTGGTCGGTGCCATGACTTTGGCTAAGCGCTGATCCAATTGCCTGTCATAATCTGCTCGGCGCTCCGGCGTCTTGAGATGGTTCCAAGCCTCCGTGAGACGAAGCGCTGAATAATGATGTTGCCCCTCTTTGGCAGCATTTGGATGCGACCATTTCGCCAGCATGTTCATGTTACGCCGAAGCAGTTCGGGCGGCGCTCCACGCCTTGCACCTAAAATGCGGTATGCGTCGGAGTTTTTCGAAAAGAGAACCTGCTCGACAAAAAATTCCGCTGCAGCTCCCACAGTCTCCATGCTGCGCCCAGAAACGGTCGAAGCCTCAAACTTTGCCGCCTCGTCG
>JAYVYB010000346.1:0-2478 GCA_043784625.1 Methylovirgula sp. | reverse complement strand
TAGGCCTGGCGATAACGAGTCTCCAACACGGTGTAGGGCTGGTTTTCATAGACCCGCTCATACACCGTCTGCAAGACGGTCTGCATCTGGGGTTGCAGGATCAGTCAGGTGGTGCACTTCAAACTTGAAACGGCCAAGCTTCACTTTAATTTCAATTGTTGCCCAAAAAGCACAGACTCCGTGACGAAATAGAGTATCGTTTGAGTTCGAATTTTCAGCGGCAGACATGCCGGAAAGACTTCAAAATGACGAATAATTTTAAATTCAAAAAACTTCTGCTCTCTGCGGCTACCTTCCTGTCGCTGGGCGGCGTTGCATTTGCTGCTGATCTGCCGAGCAAAAAATCTCCGGCAGTCGTGCCGGTCGCAGTTGCCCCGGCTTTCTCCTGGACTGGGTGCTACGTTGGTTTACAGGCAGGAGCCACCTTTGGCCGCGTCAGCGGATTTGACGGAACATCGGTCTTCCTTCCGACAAAAGCCAGCACGCGCGGTTTTGAAGGCGGTGGGCAGGCTGGCTGCAATTATCAGATGGGCCAGTTTGTTGTCGGCGGAGAAGGAGAACTTTGGGGTTCCAGCAGCCGCGGTACTGCGCCACTCAGCCCTATCATTATCAGCATTGGTGCCGGGCCAGTGAAGGCCTCCGCCATGGCACCAATAGCCAAGGTCAAAAACAATTTTGCTGGTGCGCTGTCCGTGCGCGGCGGATTTGCGATTGACCACACATTGCTGTTTGCCAAGGTTGGTGTTGGTTTTGCCGACTATAAATACACTGTTACAGGCAACGGAAACTTCGCCACAGGTTCTTCCAACCGCGCCGGATTATTACTCGGCGTTGGTGTAGAACAAGCGATTGACGCGCATTGGAGCGTGAAGCTTGAATATGACAACCTTCAGTTCCGCAGGCATAATACTCAATTCATGTTGAGCGGCGGCCAAGTGTTTACCGCCTCAATTCGGGACACTGAAAACCTGATTAAGTTGGGCGTGAACTATCGGTTCTAAGGCTGTGAGCCTCTAGAATATTCAACACATTTGAACTCTGCAGATGGATCCCGTCTGCAGAGTTTTTTTGTGCATGGCGGCTTGTGCTTTTTAGCGTCTGCCGATCATCGCTGTTTTTTAGATAAAGGCGTCGTCCAAATTCGTCGCAATTGACTCAAATTTGCTATTATACTAAATCCTTGATAGCACGAATCTGGTAGGGCTTTGCAAAACAGCGAAAATTTGATTCAACATGGGGAACCGGGAGCTTTTCCATGCGCATTTGACGACGGACACATCAAACTGTTGCGCAAATTCAGCCAAGGTCGTCTCGCCCTTGATTGCGGCAAGAGCCACACATCTTTGAAAGCCGGGATATGGTTCCGGCCAAGTATAATTATTTTGAGCGTCTGGTCATAATTGCTCCTGTTCGCAGCAGCTTGAGTCGCTTTCGAACAGAAATCCCACTTATTCCGGCTGTTCAGATTCCCCAGACCACCTCATTCCTCATCATCACAAATCGGCAGGAACTCAACTTCAACGCGACTGCAAGGAACTCAGAATTGTTAATTTGCATTTTCATGACTTGCGGCGTGAAGCAAGCAGTCGGCTTTGCGAGGTAGGCCTTACGATTGACAAGCTAGCCCTCGTGGCCGGCCGCCCAGATTGAAAGAAATTACGTCGATCTAATAACCTTTGGCCGGAATCTTTGCACCAAAAGGAAAAAGCAAAAGAATTCGCAAAGTCATAACTGATCCCTGACACGCTGTCACAAATGTTTCCCCAGACAAAAGCCTCTTAATGAGTTTAGCAGAATTTTGCTCAATCAAAAAATATTGCCATTTGGCAGTTTTTATTATATAAATTGCCATAAAGAGGATTTGGACATGACAGCCCTTTTGCAAGTTAATACTGCTCCGCAAGAGTTCCACCCTACACCAATCACCGATTCTGAAGCAGCGGCGATGTTCCGCGCATCAGTTGCGATGTTTGCAAAATGGAACATCACCGATGATCAGGCCGCAATCCTCTTGGACCTACCGGTGCGATCGTATCGGCGATGGAAGACGGGGGAACAAGGTCGAATTGACCGTGATGGAAAAGCCCGTCTTTCGAACCTTATGGGGATTCATAAGGCCTTACGCTACGTGTTCCGGGAGCCGGAGCGGTCTTATAGGTGGATCAAGGCTTCCAATGATGCGTTTCGTGGTGCTTCGGCTTTGGACATTATGCTGGGTGGCGAGCTTACTGATTTGATGCGTTTGCGGCGTTACCTTGATGCAGAGCGCAGTGGCTGGTGATAGATCCTGCCCGCTTGCCTCTTTCTGCGATCAAATGGGAAGCTGCTGTTCGGATCATTCGCAGCATCTATCCGCCAATTGATCTTTTTGAGGATATTGCTGATCCGGCGGATTGGCCATTGCTCATATCGGCAGAGCAAAAGACCAATCCTCGGCTGATGGAGAATATCGGCAATTTGGAACTTGTTCCAGAAACT
>JAYVYB010000345.1:0-1632 GCA_043784625.1 Methylovirgula sp. | reverse complement strand
GGGGTCACAAAGGTGACCGGATTAAATTGCTGTTCTTTGATGGACAGGGCTTTTGCCTCTATTACAAGGTGCTGGAGAAAGGCCGTTTCCCCTGGCCTTATTTAGCAGATGGGACGGCACGCCTGACAGCCGCACAGCTTTCAATGCTTTGGAAAGGCATTGACTGGCGGCGCCCGGCATGGACGTCTCCGCCACAAAGAATGGCTTAAATACAAGTCCTTCCATAAGGATAGCTTGTTTTTGGCATGGCAAATCACCTATTTCTGTCATGGAACTAGCTATCGCTGATTTGCCGGATGAAGTGGAAGCGTTGCGCTCGATTGTCAAAACGCAGGCAGCTAAGCTGGCGCTTCATGCTTCAAATCCCCAAGCTTCAAATCTCCACGCTTCAAATCTTCACACTTCAAATCTCCATGCCAAAGACACCTTGATCGAAAAGCTGAAAGCGCACCTCGCCATTGTCAAGCGCGCCAGATTTGGGTTCAGACGGGAAACGATTCACAGGATCGTTTCCTGATCGTCCTCACTCCTCAGAAAAGATCGACCGGGCCGTCGAGCAGCTTGAGCTGGCGCTGGAAGATATTGAAACGGCAGTGGCGGAAAAGGCGCTTTTAGAACCAGTGGTGCGGACTGAACTGCCCAAGTCAAAGCCATTCCGCCAGCCGCTGCCCGAGCATCTGCCGTGCCACGAGGTTGTGCATGAGCTTAAGGAGTGTTCATTCCCGACCGGTGGCGGTCAAGACTTTCTCAAAGCCGGAACGAGCATTGTCGAAGTGCTCGATTATGTCCCGGCTTCGTTCCGTGTTGTTCGCCATGTTCAACCCCGCTTTGTCTGCAAGGGCTGCGACACAGAGCTTCTGGCAGATATGCCGAGCCTTCCCATTGCCCGTGGCAAGCCGGGCGCTGGCCTTGTCGCGCATTTCCTGATCGCCAAATATTGCGATCATCTGCCGCTTTGTCGCCAATCAGAGATTTATGCTTACGAAGGGATTGAACTTGGCCGATCGACCATGGCCGATTGGGTTGGTAAAGCCAGTGTCTTGCTTGAGCCGCTCAACCAGCAGTTACACAATCATGTTTTTGCCGGGCAACGTCTGCATGGTGATGATACGTGTAAATTCGCGCGCAATAGTGACCGCCTGAGGGGCAGTTTTCGCGTCCAAAAATGCCCCCCCTCCAACGTTGTGTGTCAGTGTCCCGATCTTTGCCCGTTTGATGGGCCGAGAAGGGCTTTTTGGGGATGATAGACGCGGACCTTATCTGCCAGATCAGACGAGTGTATTTTGAGCGACACCACCCTTAAGAGAGATCGTGCGGCGGTTGTCGGTATCGCGAACGACGGTGCGCAAAGTGATCCGCGGTGAAGCGACGACGTTTGTGTATGAGCGCGGTGTTCAGTCTGCGCCGAAGCTGGGCTGCTCTCGTCCGCTTTATCGAAGATGGCACCATCGAAATCGACAATGAGACAGATTGGCAATCGATCCTGTGAATCGATTGTCTGTCGAATGCCGCCGAGCGATCCATTCGCCCGATTGCCGTGGGGCGGAAGAACTGGTTGTTTGCCGGATCAGACAAAGGCGGAGAACGCGCCGCCAATATTCTTTCGCTGATTGAAACGGCGAAGCCCAACGA
>JAYVYB010000344.1:0-1606 GCA_043784625.1 Methylovirgula sp. | reverse complement strand
TTCTTTTTAGCCGTGAATTTGCATATTGCACTGCTTCTTTCATGGCGCACCGCCATTTCGTTTGATCTTTAAGAAATCGATCAGGTAGCCAGCAAGACCGACACCCAGCAATCCTGTCAAAAAGGCAATCGACGTCGGCGGGGCCGCAGCCGTATTCAATCCGGCAAAAAACGGGCTTAAAATTAATACCGGTAGCGGGCTGAGATATTTGGCACACACCAGCCCGACAGCTACGGTGATTGCAGCCTCGCGCCACGTGTTGCGCAAAGTGGCAGCACGGACCACGCCACCAAGGGCTCCGGCGGCGATAATTTGACCGTTTTCGGTTGTGACCCAGTCAAACGCCTTTAGTGCAGCATCGGTTATGCCGTAGTGATCCGCCATTGACAGGACACCTTTAGTTTAAAAATCAGATTTCATCGAAAAAGGGCAGCCAGTGCTGGCCGCCCTTAAAATGAACAGCCAGCTGCCTCAACCGGCAACAACAGGCTGACCTGTGGCCGGGTCAATAACCGGAGTTGCAGGCGCTGGTGCCGGAACAGCCACCGAGTCAATCAGCGTGTTAAACTCAGCCACAGCCGCTTTTAGCCGCTCCACGATAGGATTGGCCTTGGTGCTGACATCGTGCACGAGACCTTCCAGCGCATCATGCGCGGTTTTCATCGAAATATGGGCTTCGACAAATGCGCCGAGATGTTTGACGCCGTTTTCAAAATCGGCGACGACGGATTCAACAGTTGCAATATCAAACATGGGGGTTTTCCTTGCTTTGCCGACGGGATTTGAGGAGCCGACGGCAATCTCCTTAAAGCGGCAATCTTTGTGCAAAATTGCCGCTTAAAATCGGGTTAGGACTTGGCGGGTTAGAGGTTTTTCCAGAGCCCCGCGCCACGCTCTCGAGCATCGCGAATATCAATTGCCTCTTGATCGGCAGCGGTTTTCCCCTTGGTGCCGGTCAGGGCTTTACCGAGGATTCGTTCCAGACCGGTCACATTGCTTGGCGCGGATGTCTGGCACCCCGCCACCAGCATAACACTCACGCACAAAGCGCTCAGCTTGATCAGCCGCATCGGTAGACCTTTCAATTTGATGGTTGATTTTGATGTCTTCGGCGCTTTTTCCGGCGTCATAGAGCCGTAAAGCCTCATGACCGATGATCGCAAGAAGGGCGGTAAATGCGGCGATATAGAGCCAGCCGCGAAAGCCGATAAGGCCGAGCATCAGACCAAATCCTGATGCAGTTTTTTCCAGCGGTCATACCAAATGAACGCCGTGCCCAGCACAATCAACAGGCAGAGGCCGATGGCAATGGCGTGCGCGCCGCCAAAGCCAACGCTGGTTGCCGCTGCAGCCGCTTGCTCTTTGACCGAATTGGCGGCATCAAGCGTTGATTTTCCCGCCGCAAGCGTGGCATTCAAATCAGTATGGGCGATGACCCCGCCGATGGTGGCCGCGTCCGCCGCCGCCGAGGGTTGGTGAAGCTGCGTGAGGGCACTGATTTGCGCCGGTATGTGATGGGGCAGATCCGCCTCGCATGGTCGCCACAGCAGATATCTGGAAGACTTAAAGCCATGAATGCTTTGGAGATGAATGCTTTGGAGATGAA
>JAYVYB010000343.1:0-2551 GCA_043784625.1 Methylovirgula sp. | reverse complement strand
CGCTGCTGATTCATTGTTATGCAGGGGTGAGCCGCTCAACGGCGGCGGCGTTTGTCAGCCTTTGCGCCTTGCAACCGGAACGCGACGAGGCCGAGTTGGCCCGGCTTATCCGGGCGCGCTCCCCCACCGCAACGCCGAACCTGAAATTTGTGCATCACGCCGACAAGATTTTAGGGCGCAATGGCAAAATGGTTGCCGCGATTGAAGCGATTGGCCGCGGCAGCGATTGTTTTGAAGGCGTGCCGTTTGGCATAGAGGTGGGGTGATGAAAGGGACTTGGATCGGTTTCGCGACGATATTGGTCGGTATTTCTTCGTCCGCTTTTGCGAGAGATGTAACCTGCCCATCGCAGGATTTTGGACAATTTTATCAAGTCGTCCGATCGGTGCCGACGCTGCAAAATCAGTTTATCCAGTTTCCAATTCTCCATAAGGAAACCGATATAACAGATGGCAAAACGACGGTAAAAGCAACTTACGCGAACCTCAGCCAATTAAAATCAGCGAAGCGCGATGTTTTCCCGTCAGACAACGAAATGAAAACCAAAAACTTGGGCATTCGAATCAAATCTAAAGGATCCGAATTTATCGCCGCTGTGTTTGTAAATGACACTGATGCAATGGACGAATACGTTTTCAAAAAAATAAGGGGCTGCTTTTATTTGTCAGAAATTCGAGCTTATTAGCAGCGGTGGCCCTCGCGTTCCGAAAGCATTTTACGTCACCCTACAAAAATTGTGTTTAAGCGGCTCTCATCCTTCGGGTGCCTCAGGACGAGGTGAACAGCCCCCCGCTTTACGGAATGCGGTTCCACGCCACGTCTTTGCAGAGCAGCTTGCCCAAAACACAGCCCTTTGTGTTTAGTTTGTTTGGCTCAACCGCCATTTCAAAATTATAGGTCATTTTGCGCTGACCGTCATAGGCTGTTCCCTTGAGCGTGTTTGCGCTGGCGGGCTGCAGGCTCATGACCAAAACATCGCCAACTTTTTCGCTGCTGGCAGGATCTTTAATCCATGTGTTGGTGGCGCAGATCTTTTCACCGCAATTAGCAACCCGCACTCGCGTGCCACCATCATCACGCACGTAATTGCCGGACGGGTCTAAGGCATAGGCCGCAGTTACCGGGCCACAAACAACAGATAAAATCAATAATGTTCTAAATTTCATTTTTGAACGTCCTTATTTTGCTCATGACCATAGCGCTGATGAGCTTGGATATACAGCTTCAAACCAACCGGACGCCGGATTGGTTCCATGGCTCATGGTTTTTTATATTCATTATTAGGCCGAAATTCAGGCACTGCGCCGCCAACAGATTAGATTTGTATGGCTGGGCGGCACCGCTTTGCACTCGCGAGCGTTCGCGCTAGGTTTGACCGGGCTTGAGTTTGTAAAACACGTGAGTGCCGATTTTATCCATCTTTTTCAATGATTTTGCCCAATATGGCCGCACATAAGTGGCGTGATAATGCGTGGCACCGCCCACTGCTGCAAGGTAGGTCTTGCCGAGCAGTACTTCTTTGGCGATGCGCTGCGCAGTGGCCCAAGCGTCCGGCTCATTGATGGTGAGAGCCTTGCCTTCGCAGGTGAAGGTGAACTGGCAGGCCATATAGTGCGAGTGATTTTGGAACACCACGCCGCAAATGGTGGACGGATAAAGCCCCGAAATGGAACGGTTCAGCACCACTTGCGCCACAGCCGCCTGGCCCTTTTCCGGCTCTGAGCGCGATTCAAAATAAACCGCCTGCGCCAGACATTTTTCCTCTTTTTTCATCTGCTCGGGGTCTATTTCGGCGACGTAATCCGGCTGGGCCGGGGTTTTGGCGATGATCGAAATCTGCGCCTTAGCTATGGCCCCGGGCGAGGATGGCATCACCATCACCGCTTCAACCGGCAACGTTTCCACATCAAATGGCGTTGTCGAGGCCAAGGCAACCGCGCGCGGCACAGACATGGTTGCGCCCTGCAGGGCGCGGGTGCGGGCGTTGGTGGGCGTGTGAATTTTGATCATAACTGTTGGCGTTTCATGAGTGCCGGGAACCAGTCCGGTGCCGCCGCCTTGCACAGAATAACCGTTCTCGCCTGAAAGCGCCGCTGTGAACGGGGTGGCGAGTGCATTCAGCTTTGAAGACGTGGACAGGCCAAGCGAGGAAAGCGCGCCGGGGTGGCGCAATTTGGCATCGAAGCTGGGACGCAAACCGACAAATGGATCGCCTTTCAGGTGCCGATCCACTTCCGGCACGGCAGCAGAGCGCTTTAGGTCGCGTTTTGGCGCAATTTCCAAAGGCGTTTTGGCCAGCTCGGCATCTTCGCCGATAAACAGCTTGGCTTCATAAATGATTTTCTGGTTTGGCAAGCCGGTGAGCTTGAACGCGCCATTGGCGATCGCCTGTTGAACCGGCACCAAGTCTTGCGGCTGAACCCCTGCCCTGTCTGTAAGCAAAGCGCGCGAACCGCCAAACGAGGTATCCTGTCCGGCACTGGCTGTCAGCGATACCAGCAAAGCGCTGGCAAAACACCACGGCGCTACGGTTTTTACGGCCCAAAGGATA
>JAYVYB010000342.1:0-3606 GCA_043784625.1 Methylovirgula sp. | reverse complement strand
CCAGACCATCTCGAAAAAACCATCAACACGGAAATTACAGACATGAATGCAAATCGCAAAAACCATCCGTTAGCCAATCTGCGAATCTCTGCTTAGAGCTAGACTAAGCTCCGCGTGATGCGGATTTAACCTCAAGGGTATCGTCAATACTGGAACTCATTCGCCAGATGCTCGAATGGCAAAACATTTGCTCAGACTTTGAGAAAAGAAGGAACTTATCCGAACACCTGTCTTCAACTTATAGAACGCCAATTGGTTCCAGCCCACGGACTGAACTATTTAGCGAGGCATTGGAAGGCGCAAATCGAATTCCCATCCTAAATCGCATTAACAACACCAAATCTAAATTGTTTCTTGCACAAGCCAAAGCTTCGCTGAATGTTGTCAACAGTTCATTTTTCGATTGCAATAAATAAGCTGGTTGACTCTTTCCACATCTTAAGAACCCACAAGGAACACCGTTGCCTTAGTTTCATAGCGTCTCATCATTCATTCCATTCATAACTTCATTTTTGGAGGTCGTAGTCTTGCGCCTGCCTACAACTATTGAACGTCTTTATCTTGATTTTCATGGTTTATTTGCCAGCGTAGAACAGCAAGCTGACAAGGCACTGCGGGGCCGTCCAGTGGGAGTGCTTTATTCACGGGCACGTTGCACACGGTGGTCATAGCCTGCTCACGGGAAGCCATCGCCATGGCCTGTTCCACATCATGACAGTCGAAGTAGCAAGGCGTATCTGCCCTGATCAAGATCCGCCTCTGCTTACGCTTGGTGAAGTAAATTCGCAAATTTGCTGAGAGGCCGATTGGTGTTCAAGACGGTGATACGCCACCGGTTATAATCCGGCAGCGTCTCATTGCTAAAAGTCGATGACTTTATTGTGCGGGAGGACAAGTCTCTACATTTGGGTCGCACTTAGCTTTGCCCTTTTCGTCCTTCTTTACTGGCTCCTGAGCCTTCTTGCCATCTGCCGGTGGTGTTTGAGCGTCGGCGGGTGGGGTTGCGCTTTGATCTATCGTCTTTTGGTCAGTTGTGCCCGCATCCTTCTTCTTTTTAGATTTCTCGACAGGAACATCGGTCGTGGCTTTGCCCGTGTCCGCCGGCGGGGTCACAACCGGTTTAACTTTTTTGGGTTTCTCAACAGGAGCTTCAACGACTGGCGCAGTTGCGGGAGGAGTTTTCACCTCAGGCACTTTGACAACCGGAGCAACTACTTTAGGTTTTGTGACAGGAGCGTCAACAACTGGCGCAGCGGCCGGAGGAGTTTTGACGTCTGGTGCTTTAGCTGCCGGAACCACCACCTTGGGCTTTTCAACAGGAGTCTCGATCACTGGCACAGCTGCAGGAGCAGTTTTTAAATCAGGTGCTTTGACAACTGGAGCCACAACAGCGGGAGCATCTGCATTGGCCTTGCCGTCTGCGGGCACCTGGACTTTGGCTGCTGGCTGATCTGCTGGTGCGATAGGCTTACCGTTCTTGTCTAATGTTACCGCCGCGGCTGCAGGTTGATCAACTGGAGCGATAGGCTTACCGTTCTTGTCTAATGTTACCGCTGCGGCTGCAGGTTGATTAGCTGGTGCGATAGGCTTACCGTTCTTGTCTAGTTTTGGGGCTGCGGCTGCCGGTTGATCAGACGTCAAATCTTCGGGCTGAATACCTTGAGCTTTGCGGGCGAATACGACTTCTTCAACCTTAAGCGCCTTCTTAGGTTTGGCAGTTGTGTCAACTTTCACGTCCGGATTAAAGATCGCGACGGTAGTGGCGTCCGTCTTTCCAACTGCATTAGGATCTGTCACAGGTTTTTCAATGAGGACGGGCACTTTTGTATTGGTTGCTTTCTCAATCTCGTTCACCTGAATCACATTATTGATAACAATGTTGTTTTCAATGCGTACTGTTTCAGGAGGGCTCTGTTGAACAATTGTGCGAACCTGATTGCGGTCACGGATGACTTTGTCAGAAAGATTGATCGATAGAAAAGCCGATGTCGGGACAGCTTGCCAATAATAGTCGGGCACATCACCAATCGTGATACTGACCTCTACATCATGGCCACGGCGCGGAGGCAATGGTGCCCAAGCCACTTCGTTTTGTCCACGACTCCAAGCAACCCAAGCCGGGGCCCAACGATGACCTGGCACCCAGTACCAGCCAATATCGCGGGAATGGCCCCAGCGTCCGTAATGATAGGTCGCCCAGCCAAATCGTTCACTGGAGACCCAAAGCCAGCCATAGCGATGGGTATAGGACCAGTGGCCCAAGGTGTAAGGCCGCCAATTATGATCGATATGCTGCGGCACAAACACATAGTCATCCTCGTATGCGACCCAGCTTCCATAAGGCTGCAAGCCATTGTAAAAAGATCCGAACCCAAAGTTCACTGAGACACTTGTTTCGGCATGGGCAACAGAGGCGAAGGAAAAGGGTGCAGGCGCAACTGAAAGTGCCAACATAATGGCGCTAGCTGCAGCTGTACTCATGACAATTTTTCTCAATACCATTTTACTCTCCTGGTCGATGAAACGTCTAGCGAATCAAACGTCGGGATATGGAAAAAGTTCCGAGTTAAAATTCTTGGCGAGACCTAAAAAACTTCCAGAAATGTAATTTTGAATTGGATGTGTAGTCCCGTGACCTGACGGGCAAATCGAAACGGGGATAAAAATACTGCGTTAATTACGCCGAATGTGCATGTTAACAGGGAACTTACCACCACTCTTTGCGTTCAAAAATGTATTGGGGTAATTTCGCCCGCTTGATAATAAAACTATGGCCAATGCCAACCCACAAAAAAGCTGTTGAACATCATCAGATGTCAGTAAAAACTTACCGCATGGCTGGGGGGCATCTCACAAAAGGCGCTCAAAAAGCTGCAATTGTTTGAAGGTAAAATGAAACATAAACCAAACCGTAAATTACTTCGCCCAACGACGAAAAAAAATGGAACTGCAGGCGACCCTTATCGCAAAGCCGTCGGCAACTCCGCAAATCTATCGACTGGAGTGCAAGTTAAGCCGCCGCGACAATTTCACAAGTGGTTTGCCAGCCTTGCAGCCAGCATATCAAGATCTGCCGGCAGTCCCGTTGTTTTCTTCGTGGCACTGGCTTCAATCGTAATATGGGCAGCCAGCGGCCCTTATCTAGCTTTTTCTGCAGGCTGGCAAATGATCGTTAACGCAGGCACGGCAATTTCAACATTCCTGATGGTCTTTATTATTCAGAATAGTCAAAATCGTGATGGTATGGCGCTTCAAATCAAGCTTGACGAGATTATTCGCGCATTGGATGGTGCAAACAATAAAATCATAAATTTGGAGACTCTTTCTCACGATGAACTGGAACATATGCAAACTAAATTCGCCAAGATCGGTTCAACTGCTCGCCGGAGAAACTAATTATTTTTATGTGTTCTGAGAAGCGTGCGCCTCAACTGGTAGTGCATCAAGTTGTAGTAGCGCTCATCTGGGAAGAATAGACATTTTGGAGCGGTCTGCCTAATGCCCACGGTGACCTTGCCCCAAACTTCTATCCAGCTTTGAGTTCGCTCTGACGGTTGATTATGCCCTGTTGGGCTTGTGATGCAATGGCCATGGGCGCGTAGACAT
>JAYVYB010000341.1:0-2115 GCA_043784625.1 Methylovirgula sp. | reverse complement strand
GTTGCGCCGGGGCATTTTGCGCTTTATTGCCTGTGGCTTGCGTTAAGCGCCCGCGCCCTGGCGTTTTCTAACGATGCGAGACCGTCTTGGCCCCAGGCTCCCTTTCAGAAAAATCCGCAGCAGCCGAACCGGCTATCACACCGGAGCTGGTTGCTTCTCACGGCCTAAAGCCTGACGAATATCAGCGCATTTTGAAATTGGTGGGCCGGGTGCCGAGCTTTACCGAGCTCGGTATTTTTTCGGCAATGTGGAATGAGCATTGCTCTTACAAATCTTCGCGGCTGCATCTGAAGGGCCTGCCAACCAAAGCGCCTTGGGTGATTCAGGGGCCGGGTGAAAACGCCGGTGTGATCGATATTGGCGATGGCGATGCCTGTGTTTTTAAGATGGAAAGCCATAATCACCCATCTTTTATTGAGCCTTATCAGGGCGCGACCACCGGCGTCGGCGGTATTTTGCGTGATGTGTTCACGATGGGTGCCCGCCCCGTTGCCTGCCTTAACCTGCTGCGTTTTGGTTCTCCCGACCATTGGAAAACCCGCCAGCTGGTGAGCGGCGTGGTGGCGGGCGTTGGCGGCTATGGCAACAGCTTTGGCGTGCCGACAGTTGGCGGCTCCGTGGGGTTCCACAGCCGTTATGACGGAAACATCCTTGTCAACGCTATGGCGGTTGGTATCGCCAAAGCCGACGAAATATTTTACGCCAAGGCCACTGGCATCGGCAATCCGATTGTTTATCTGGGTTCCAAGACCGGGCGGGACGGTATTCACGGCGCAACCATGGCTTCGGCGGCCTTTGAAGCTGACGCGGATGAGAAGCGCCCGACTGTGCAGGTTGGTGACCCTTTTGCCGAAAAACTGCTGCTGGAAGCAACCCTGGAGCTGATGAAATCCGGATCGGTGATCGCCATTCAAGACATGGGCGCGGCTGGCTTAACGTCATCGGCAGTGGAAATGGGGGCGAAAGGTGACCTCGGCATCGAGCTTGATCTTGACATGGTGCCCTGCCGCGAAGAGGGCATGACCGCCTATGAAATGATGCTTTCAGAATCTCAAGAACGCATGTTGATGGTTTTAAAGCCCGGTATGGAAGAGGTCGCCAAGGCCATTTTTGTCAAATGGGGATTGGATTTTGCGGTGATTGGCAAAACCACCGACACATTGCGGTTTGTGGTCAAGCATGGCGGCATGGTGAAGGCAGATTTGCCCATTAAGGAGCTTGGTGATGAAGCGCCGCTCTATGACCGCCCGCATGTGCCAACGCCAAAGCGCGCTGTGATTGATGCCGCCGAAATCGAAGCGCCGCTGTCTACCGCCGATGCTTTGCTAAAAATTCTGGCGGCTCCCGACATGTGTTCAAAGCGCTGGGTTTGGGAGCAATACGACCATATTATCGGTGGCAATGTGGTGCAGCGCCCGGGCGGCGACGCCGCTGTTGTGCGGGTGGGTAACGGGCCCAAGGGCCTCGCCATGTGCACCGATGTGACGCCGCGCTATTGCGAAGCGGACCCGTTCGAAGGCGGTAAGCAGGCCGTGGCCGAAAGCTGGCGCAATCTTACCGCGGTTGGCGCAACGCCGTTGGCGCTTACTGACAATCTCAATTTTGGCAACCCGGAAAAGCCGGAATATATGGGCCAATTGGTGGGCTGCATTCAGGGCATTGGCGCAGCAGCGTTGGCGCTGGATTTTCCGATCGTGTCGGGGAACGTGTCTCTTTACAATGAAACTCAGGGCAAAGGGATTTTGCCCACGCCGTCGATTGGCGGGGTCGGGATTATTGCAGATGTTGCCAAGGCGGCTACTCTCAGTTTCAAGACGGCCGGTGATGCAATTCTGTTGATCGGGGTGACAAAGGGTTGGCTGGGCCAGTCCACCTATCTTGCCGAGATTTGCGGCCGCGAAGAAGGTGCGCCGCCGCCGGTGGATTTGGTGCTTGAGCGCAAGAACGGCGATTTTGTGCGGGGTCTGATTTTGAACGGGCTGGTAACGGCCGTGCATGATTTGTCCGACGGTGGTTTGGCCGTAGGTTTGGCGGAAATGGCGATGGCCGGAAATTTGGGTGCCAAAGTGCGGACAGGTTCAAAACTTCCGGCGCATGGCTTGTGGTTTGGTGAGG
>JAYVYB010000340.1:0-1900 GCA_043784625.1 Methylovirgula sp. | reverse complement strand
CCGCCTCCAAATGTTCGCGAACCGCGCCTTGCAGCATAACGTTGCCGCCGGTCATGGCCACCGCCATGGCATAGGTTCCGGTTTCAATCCGGTCCGGCAAAACGGTGTGCACCGCGCCTGAAAGGCTGGTAACGCCTTCGATTTCCAGTGTGGAGGTGCCGATTCCCTTGATTTTTGCGCCCATTTTCACCAGACAATTGGCTAGATCGCTCACTTCGGGCTCGCGCGCGGCATTTTTGACCAGCGTGTGGCCCTTCGCGAGCGAAGCCGCCATCAGCGCTGTGTGGGTGCCGCCGACCGTAACCTTCTCAAAGTCGATTTCGCCGCCCTTAAGCCCTTGTTTTGCATGGGTTATTACGTAGCCGTTTTCAATTTCCACATGAGCGCCAAGCTTTTCCAGCACCATGAGCAGCAGATCAACAGGGCGAGTTCCGATGGCGCAACCGCCGGGAAGCGAGACCTTGGCTTGCCCCATACGCGCCAAAAGCGGCGCAACAACCCAGAAACTGGCCCGCATTTTCGAAACCAAATCGTACGGCGCGGTGGTGTCCGAGATGTGTTTTGCTGAAAGATGCATGGTTTGGCCGGTGGTGATGACCTCACCGGGGCGCTTACCATTGATGGAGGTATCGACACCGTGATTCGACAAAATCCGCATCAATTGGTTGACGTCTGCCAGTCGCGGCACGTTTTCCAATGTCAGAGTTTCCGGTGTCAGCAAGCTGGCAATCATCAAAGGCAGCGCGGCGTTTTTTGCGCCGGAAATCGGAATAATGCCATTTAATGTATTGCCGCCAACGATGCGAATACGATCCATAAAACCTCCAAAAGACCGCTAAGGCCTTCAAATATCACTCTAAAATATCGCTTGTTTCTTCACTTTGAGCCCGGCTTCGGGTTTGCGCTTTCCGCCGTTTAAGGTTTTCTCTCAGCGCCTTTGCCAACCGCTGCTCACGCAACAGTTTCGCCGCTGCCAATTTCACTTCCGCCGCGGGAGATAGCTTTTGGCCGCCAGATGCTTCGGTATCAGAAGAGGCTTTTTTTTGTTTCATTTCAAGCATTAAGGCAAATTTTAACTGCGGGTTACGTCACCGGGAAAAAGTGAAATATTTCTGTTATTTGCGCTTTTAAGCGCTTTCCCTCTTCAGGGCAAGATATTGGTGAAAGCCAAACCCGTGAACTGGCGGATGCGCATTATGGCGCGGTGCCACGCGCTTATTTGTGTGATTAAGCTGCGGTTTGCGGTATTATCCCGGACTCAGGCTTGCTTAAACTAAAAGCCTGTGGCAAAAGGCGCGCAATATGCTGCGGTAGCTCAGTGGTAGAGCACACCATTGGTAATGGTGAGGTCGCGAGTTCAATCCTCGCTCGCAGCACCAGTTTTCTTAAATATATCAATAAGTTAACTGGCTAAAAAATTGGATGATTTTTCTCCAATTTGTTCGGGGCAGCACCGGGGCAGCACGGAACAAACTTCAAGCCATCCACAGTTTTTGACAGGGCTAGGTGGTTTCGAAACTGGGCAGCTCCGATTTTTGGGTCTGCACACAAATTATTTTTTGAACAAGTCCGACGAACCTGCTTGACCGTCTATTCGTTCAGCAACGCCTCGGCCATGTCATCCAGCTTAGCCTTAACGCCTTCCCAGCCCGGAGAGGCCTTGGACAGCAGACGGAAGAATTCTGGGCTGTGGTTGTGCTCTCGCAAATGGCAGAGCTCATGGGTGATGACGTAATCAATGTAGGCGCGTGGGGCTTTGACCAATGCCGGGTTCAAAACGATTGCCCCCTTCACCGCGCAGTTGCCCCACTGGGTTTTCATCTCTTGAAGCCGGAACCCCGGCACGGATTGCGGCCAAGGCAGTGATTTGCAAACCACGGAAAGACGCTGGGCAATATAT
>JAYVYB010000339.1:0-6046 GCA_043784625.1 Methylovirgula sp. | reverse complement strand
ACGACCAAAGATGGCTTCGCCATGCTTTGCTTCCTGATTTTCTACAGCTGGTTTGTTTTTTACGTTCCAAATTTCTTGGGCCATGCTGACAATTACATTCAAGCAAACGCTCTGGTAACTCCGGCGCACATTGTTCCAGAATGGTACTATCTGCCATTTTATGCGATTTTGCGCGCAATTCCGTCCAAATTGGGCGGCGTCATCGCAATGTTTTCGGCGATCGCCTTGCTGGCATTTTTGCCATGGCTGGACACTTCAAAGGTTCGTTCAGCAACGTTCCGTCCGGTATACCGCGCGTTTTTCTGGATTTTGGTGATTGTGTGCCTCGGCCTAGGCTATCTCGGTTCGCAGGCTCCAACCGATGGCACGACTTTCGTTGCGCGTATCTTCACAGCCTACTACTTCTTGCACTTCCTAGTGATTTTGCCATTGCTGGGACTGTTTGAAACGCCGCTTAAACTGCCCGCATCGATAGCGGATGCCGTTTTGGCGAAACACGGTTCGGCCTCCGCTATGGCATCTGCCGCAGCGGCTGAACCGAACACAAAAGGCTAAGGTTGAGAGCGAGGACTATACTATGTTGAATTTGAAGACTGCTCTCATTGCCGGGTTCGCATTGGTTGCCGCGATATGCAGCCCGGCTGCGGCTGAAGAAGCGCATCACAACGCCGTGCCCGAGAAGCAAAACTGGTCGTTTTCTGGCCCGTTTGGCACCTACGACCGTGCACAGTTGCAGCGCGGCTACCGTGTTTACCGTGAAGTGTGCTCCAACTGTCACTCAATGAAGCTGATGGCTTTCCGTAACTTGGCGGACAAGGGCGGTCCGGAGTTTTCAGAAGGTCAGGTCAAGGCCCTCGCTGCAGAATACAAGATCAAAGACGGCCCAAATGATGCCGGAGAGATGTTTGAGCGCGCCGGGCGCGCTTCTGACTACTTTCCTTGGACATTTGCAAACCCAGAGGCGGCTAAGGCTGCGAACGGTGGCGCTTTGCCGCCAGACATGTCTGTTTTGGCCAAGGCGCGCACCTTTCACCGCTGCTCTTGGTTTCCTTGTGACGTAGCCAATGCCCTTTGGGATGTTGTTACCCAATATCAGGAACATGGTCCGGACTATATTGTTGGTCTGCTCAATGGTTATGCCGATGCCCCCAAGGGCGAAGAAATTGCCGATGGCTTGAACTACAATCTGGTGATGCCGGGCAATAAAATTGCGATGGCAAAGCCTTTGAGCGATGGTCAGGTGGATTACACCGACGGTACACCTAAAACCGCAGTGCAATACTCCCGTGATGTGGCAGCTTTCTTAATGTGGACTGCCGAGCCAAAGTTGGAAGAGCGCAAGAAGGTTGGTTTTCGTGCCCTTGTATTCCTGATTTTGTTCGCGACGCTGATGTGGTTTGTTAAGCGCCGCATTTGGGCGGATGTGGCCCACTAAGCGGACGTGGTCTTCTGAATTTTAAAGAACCCTGCTTTGTCGTCAAAGCAAGGTTCTTTTTTTTTGCAAATTTGCCGAACTAATGCACGCATTTTGGCTGGTTGGGGCGTTGGTTTGATCTAACTTTGTATGGGAGTGGATATGAAAGCACGTGTGGGCATCATCGGCGGATCAGGGATTTATGATTTTCCCGGGTTGGACAATTCGCAACTCACCACCCTTCAAACCCCGTGGGGCGCGCCTTCAGCGCCCCTGCGCACGGGCCGTGTTGGCCAAACCGATGTTGTTTTTTTGCCGCGCCATGGTGTGGGACATCATCTGAGTCCTTCGGGAATTAACTACCGCGCGAACATTGACGCCCTTAAACAGCTCGGGGTTACCGACCTGATCTCGCTTTCCGCTTGCGGCTCATTCAGGGCGGAGTTGTACCCCGGGTTGTTTGTGGTGGTTGACCAATTTGTAGACCGCACGTATCGACGCGAAACCTCCTTCTTTGGTAATGGCTGTGTCGGGCACGTATCGATGGCGCACCCGACCTCGCCTCTGCTGACTGCGCGCTTGGTTGCGGCGGCAAAAGCCGCAGACGTTCCTGTGCATCAGGGTGGCACTTATGTTTGCATCGAGGGGCCGCAATTTTCGTCGCTTGCCGAATCGCTTTCTTACAAGGACGCCGGCTATGACGTGATTGGTATGACCGCCGCCATCGAGGCCAAGTTGGCGCGTGAAGCCGAGATGTCCTATGCCTGTGTAAGTATGGTCACAGACTTTGATTGCTGGCACGTGGGGCACGGTGCCGTGGATGTGGCGGAGGTTGTTGAAGTGATGCACCGCAACAGCGGCGCCGCACAGCTGTTAATTTCGCACTTGTTGAAAGAGTTTCCCTCCGAGCATGAAATATGTCTGGCAGGCTCGAACAGCGCGTTAGAACATGCCATTATGACGGCAAAATCAGCCCGCGATCCGGATTTGGTGGCAAAATTGCAGACTATAGCCGGACGGGTTTTGACGAGGTAGGGCCATGCAGTATCTGAAAGACACCATCCGCACCATTCCTGACTATCCAAAACCCGGGATTATGTTCCGGGATATAACCACGTTGCTTGGTGATGCGCGGGCATTCCGGCAGGCGGTGGATGCGCTGGTGCAGCCGTGGGCGGGCACCAAAATTGATAAGGTTGCGGGCATGGAGGCGCGCGGCTTTATTCTGGGCGGCGCGGTGGCGCATCAGCTTTCCGCTGGTTTTGTTCCTATCCGCAAGAAGGGCAAGCTTCCACACACCACAGTGCGCATTGCCTATAGTCTTGAACATGGCCTCGACGAGATGGAAATGCATCAGGACGCCGTGAAGCCGGGGGAGCGGGTGATTTTGATTGACGATCTTATTGCCACCGGCGGCACGGCAGAGGGCGCATGCAAATTGCTCAAGCAAATTGGTGCCGATGTGATTGCCGCGTGCTTTGTGATTGATTTGCCGGATTTGGGCGGGGCACAAAAAATCCGCGATATGGGCGTGCCGGTGCGCAGCCTGATCGAATTTTCGGGCCACTAACCGCGCAAAACAGCCTAGCGGTTAAATGTCCAGATACGGTTGGCGAGGAAATTCCAGAACATGACGATGATGGTCGTTAGCACCTGAGCCAGCAAATAGTGCCAGTTGAGAACGCTGTTAAAGCCGTAGTTGAGGATAAATGTCAGCGCAAATCCGATGCTGGCCACAAGGAAAAACCGTGAAAACGCCGAGGCATGGCTGCGCTGCGTGCCCTTAAAGGTGTGATTCCGGTTGAGAGTGTATGATGTAACAGCGCCGCCAACGAAGCCGATCAAAGTTGCAGGGATAAATTGCCAGTTGTAGCCCTCTTTTAAGGCTATCAGCAGGCCGAAATGCACAATTGCGGCAACGATTCCCACGAAGAAAAAGGCGATGAACTGCTGCAGAACCGGCGGGAGGCGTACATCACTCATACCGGAATGCGCACGGTTGCCCGCAGGCCTTTCATTGGCCCGTCGCTCAAACTGATGTCGCCGCCATGCGCGCGCGCAATGTCGCGGGCGATAGCGAGGCCCAATCCGGTGCCGCCTTCATCTTGATTGCGCGCTTCGTCAACACGGAAAAACGGGCGGAACACGTCCTCACGCAATTCCTCCGGTATGCCGGGCCCGTCATCATCGACGGTGATGTACAAATGGGTGGCCGTGCGCTCGGCGGTGAGCGCAAGACGGTCACCGTAGCGCTGGGCATTGGTGACAAGATTTGACAGGCAGCGTTTGAAGGCCAGAGGGCGGACAGTGACGGTTGTTTCGCCAGAAACTGCGATTTTAGCGTCGTGACCATTGCGCTCCGCATCAGATTTTAACTCCTCAAGCAGGGCGCGAATGTCTGTGGGAACGGGCAGTTCACCGGTGTCGCCTTTGGCGAAAGCCAGATAGGCCTCCAACATGGAGCGCATTTCATCGACGTCGCGTTGGGCGTCTTGCAAATCGACATTTTGATCCATCAGCGCAAGCGATAGCTTAAAACGGGTGAGAATCGTACGCAAATCGTGGCTGACGCCGTTCAGCATGGCAGTGCGTTGATCTATAGTGCGCTCCACCCGCTTCTTCATTTCCAAAAATGCAAAGCCAGCCTGACGCACCTCACGCGCGCCGCCCGGCATATAGTCATGATCACGGCCTTTGCCGAAGTCCTCGGCGGCGCGGGCAAGCCGCAAAATGGGCCGGATCTGGTTGCGCAAAAAGGCAATTGCCACGGTCAGCAGCACCAGCGAAGTACCGAGCATCCAGATGATAAAAATGTGGGAGTTGGAGACATAGGCTGAGCTGCGCGGCGCGATAAAGCGCATTACGGTGCCATCATATTTGATGCGAATTTCAACTTGTCGCGAGCTGGTGGTGGTATCGAGCCAAAACGGGCGCTGGATTTGCTTGGCTATTTCGGTGGAAAGCGCATTGTCCAACAGCGAAAAGAACGGCTTTGGCAATAATGCGGGCAGGTCTTCCGCTGGCAGGGTCTGAAAATCGATATTCCAGCGGGTGCGGGCGACTTTTTGTAAAACCGTGAAATTTTCGCCGCTTGGATTTTGCGCATACATGTCGAGCAAACTGCCGATATCTTGCGTGAGGCCGGCTGAAAGGCGGTTTGTGACCGACTGCCAATGCCTCTCCATGAAGAAATAAGCCACGGCCGTCTGCAATATCACCATCGGCACGATGACGATGATCAGAGAGCGGGCGTAGAGGCCCTTGGGAAGCATGTCCGCCACTGCACGCGTCAGCTTATACCAGCGTAGCCGTACGACGCGGCGCAGGCGCAGGGCTTCACCCGGAGTCATCTTTGTGAAGGGCAGCGACCAGCTCACCTTATGGATCGATCAAAATGCGATAACCTGCGCCGCGCACGGTTTGCAGATAGAGCGGGTTGGCGGGGTCGATTTCGATTTTGCGGCGCAGACGGTTGATTTGAACGTCAACAGTGCGTTCCGATCCGGCCTCGCCCTCCGAGCCAAGATCTTCTCGCGAGACAGTTTCCGAGGCGTTTTCCAGCAGTTTGCGCAAGATGTCCTTCTCGCGCTCGGTAAGGTGGATAATCTCCTCGCCGCGCTTGAGGTCGCCGCGATCAAAATGGAAGGTGAAATCGCCAAAGCGGGCGGTGGCGCGCGCCGCAGAGACCATTCGCGGCTCGGTGCGGCGTAGCAAGGCGGCAATGCGCAAGCTCAACTCGCGCGGCTCGAACGGCTTGCCCATATAATCATCCGCACCGGCCTCAAGCCCGCGCACACGGGCCTCAGTCTCGCCTAAAGCCGAGAGCATCAAAATTGGCACAGCAGAATCCACCCGCAGGCGGGCGGCAAAGCTTAAGCCGGATTCGCCCGGCATCATCACATCCAGAATGATCAGATCAAATGCAAAGCTTTTGAGGCGGGCGGTAGCCTCCACCACATGTTGCGCCGTGGTGACCCGATAACCCTCGCCAGCGAGAAAGCGCGACAACAGCGCGCGAATTCGGCTGTCATCGTCCACCACCAAAATATGCGGCGCATCATCAAGCGGGGCCTTGGGGGGCAGGATCTGGGTCAACGGTATCTTTCGTGCCGCTCCGGCAAACTGAGGTTAATTAGCCCAAGTCTATGGTGTTTTTGACTTTTCGTCATGCCAAATCAGGCGTTCAACCTTAGATCTCTCATCAGAATCGATCATAGCGGTTAAAAATTTGATCGCATAGATATGGGCGTCGGTTTCCAGATGTGACAAGGCCCGGGTAAAGCGTTGCGACTGCATGAGCGCAAGGTCCATGGCCAGTTTTTTGCCTTTGCCGGTGGGATAGAGTAGCCGCTGACGCCGATCAATGACCCCGGCGCGCACTTCGACATAGGCGGCATCAATCAGCTCTTTCATCACCCGGTTGAGACTTTGCTTGGTGATTTTCAATATATCCAGCAATTCGGCAACAGTAAGGCCAGGTTGGCGAGACACAAAATGGATAACGCGGTGGTGGGCGCGGCCAAAATCCAGTGTGGCCAATAGCCGATCTGCGTCGCCGACAAAGTCACGATAGGCAAAGAAAAACAGCTCGATCATGTCAAACATCGGGGGCGGCGCTGTGCTCTGCGGCTG
>JAYVYB010000338.1:0-1898 GCA_043784625.1 Methylovirgula sp. | reverse complement strand
ATGAAGTTGCGCTCCTCAGTGCTGAGGTGATTGTAAATCTGTCCCATAACCCTCCTGATAATCAGTCAGGTGGTGCACTTCAAACTTGAGACGGCCGTTCAAAAAATGCGCGAATAATTCAGTTAGGAAAAGCACGGGAAAACAGGTTGATCGTCTCTCTATCCAAGCGTAATTTTTGAAAATATTGACACAAGTTAATCGCAAAAAGATCCTGAAAAACATGAAGTTGCGCGGTGTATCAACCAACGGGGTCCGACATGCCAAGAGAAAGAAAACGAGCAAAATTGCAGGACGGCTTCAAGTTCGATCTAAACGCCTTTCTTCGACCTATTCCGAGCAAAAAAGCGAAGGGTTTCAAAGTTCGTTGGACAGTCAAGTTTTCTGTGCATGAAGAGGCTACTGGCCAAATTAAATTGGAAATAATTTCCGATACGTTAGGGAAGGTCACTGTGGATATTAGCGGGGTATTTCAGATAATAGAGATACGCGCAGAGCCGCGTTATCTGGGTGGCCAGCAATGGTACTTTAAATGCCCACAGACAGGACGCCGCGTTTCGGTCCTCTGGAAACCGTATGGCTCGAATATTTTTGCTAGCAGGCAAGCTTGGCAGGGGCAAGTGGCCTATAGCTCTCAATTCGAAACTCGCATGGCGCGGGCGATGATGATGAGCCAATCGGTGATTAACAAGCTCGCCAGTTCGCCGGATGGTGAGGCAGGAATGTGCAAGCCTAAAGGGATGCACTGGAAGACCTATGACAAACTCATTGCTAAATGCGAACGCTATGAGGCCACGGCACGAGCTGGTTTACGGGATGTGTTTGGGCAAGCCGTCGGTTGATCTGGAAACATATTTCGATTCAACGCCAAATGGCAGATCGCGGGCTATCCAATTCAATTTGTTCGACTATTGAAGGAGGCACTTTGTATCCTAGAGACTTTCCCAAGCTAACCGATTTATCAGACATCGCGCTATCAATGGCGATTCCGTGGCACACTGCAAAATAAGTAGTGTAATCGCTGGAATTGTAACCAAAAATGCCGCCTACCTCCCCCGGCGCAAGTCGGTGCATAAGCCACTTTCCATCGTTTTCAAATATGACGGCAGGCTTCGTTGCCGAGCAAAGAACGTATGATTTAGAAATGTTGCCGCCGACCTTTTTGGCTGGAATGTCGTACCCATTAGGATGATAAGATGACCAACCTTTCGTTGTAATAAGGTAAAGTTCTCCCACATTGCTTTTGCTGTCGAGCTCGCGGCTTTCTATGCTGGAATAATTGCAGTACTCCATGTGGCAGTATGGAGGCAATAAAACGCCAATTAGCGGCTGTGAAAACTGAACGGTCGGTTGCCCTAACGTTGAAGAAAGCGGACTGGAAATGCTGGCAGCGCTCGAAATGACCTTTCTTGAGATAACTTTAGAGGTTTCCGAGGTTATTAGCAGTTGCTGACCTTTGAATTCAACAGAATACTGAGTGGCGGCGGTTCCCTCTGAGGTGGAACTGAGTTTTGGGCTAAACATTTTCCACGCAACATCTGCCGCAAACTGACAAGAATCTTCGGAACAGGTAATCAGCGCTTTAGATGCATCGAAAATATAAGTTCGGCTTGGCCAACGATTGAAGAAAGACGTTTTGTCGCTGATTACTGAGCCTATGGAAACATCCTTTCCGTAATAGTTTACATTAGCGCCATAGACGCCCGATAAATACGCGACGACTGTGTCGTTGTCCCTTCCGCTCATCAAAAAATAATTTTCGAAGAACTTGCGTGTAACATCCTGCTTTGTCGGCCTCGCTGGGTTTTGTTGTGTCGGAGGCGAAACGGGGGATAGATTGTTGGGTGCCTTTGGCGGCCCGTCATTATTTTTAGCAGTTGCCAAATCCAGTATGTCCACGT
>JAYVYB010000337.1:0-17678 GCA_043784625.1 Methylovirgula sp. | reverse complement strand
TGCCGGAGCAAATGATTTGGTTGCCGAGCTGCGGTCTAAACTCCCAACACTAAAAGGCCAGAGCATCAACGGTAAGCTTGTCGCTAACGCCGATGATTTTGCATATCACGATCCGGTTGATGGATCGGACTCTGCGCATCAAGGGATACGGATTTTGTTCGATGACGGCTCACGGGTGGTCTATCGACTGTCTGGCACCGGCACCGAAGGCGCAACACTAAGAGTTTATATCGAACGATTTGAAGACGAGCCATCTAAGTTGGCGCAAGAAACCCAATCTGCTTTGGCAGACTTGATTGCGATTTCGCGCGACTTCGCCCAAATCACCAAATACACCGGGCGCATAGAGCCGAGTGTCATAACCTGATGCAGCCAAGGCGGCCCACCGCGCCAAGCTCTGAACCTCTTGGCGTAACTCTGACGCCGGGAGGCGTGAATGTGGCGGTATTTTCGCGTCACGCAACGCGTATCGAGTTTTGCCTGTTTCGAGGCGACGACGAAACGCGCTTTGAGCTGACACACAGGCTCGGCGATGTTTGGTTTGACCATATTGCGGGTGTCAACGAGGGTGCCCGTTACGGATTGCGAGCCTACGGACCTTACGAGCCTGCACGCGGGCATCGGTTTAACCCTCACAAGTTGTTGCTGGATCCCTATGCACGGGCGCTCGACGGCGACCTGAAATTGCACGAGAGCATGTATGGTTATGATCGCGCCCATCCCGACCTGGATTTGTCGTTTTCAACGATAAATAGCGCGCCCTATGTTGCAAAGTGTATAGTTACCAAAATACCAGAAACCGAGTCATTGTTGCCGAGAGTACCTTGGGGTGAAACTGTTCTCTATGAGGCGCATATCAAAGGCCTGACGAAACTAAATGCGAGGGTGGCAGAGCCGCTGCGTGGCAGAATATCCGCCTTGAGCTCTCCTGAAATAATCTCTTATTTTCAGAGCCTTGGCGTCAATTGTCTTGAGCTTATGCCCGCCAGCGCCTCGCTGAACGAACGGCACTTGGGGCCGCTCGGCTTAACAAACTACTGGGGCTATAACCACATTGCGTTTATGGCTCCGTCTCCGCGTTATGCAAGTGGCTGGGATGAGGTGAAACAGGCTGTTTCAAAACTCTATGATTCAGGTATTGAGACACTTATAGACGTGGTATACAATCATACAGGTGAGGGGGACGCGCTTGGCCCCACCCTGTGTTTTCGCGGGTTGGACAATGCCAGTTATTACCGTCTTTTGCCGGACAATCCGCGCTTTTATATCGACGACATGGGCTGCGGGAACTGTTTGGCGTTAGACCGTCCGTGGAATGTTCGGCTTGTAATGGAGAGCTTGCGGGCATGGGCGCAATGGGGCGGCGTTCAGGGCTTCCGGTTTGACCTTGCCCCGGCCTTGGGACGGCGCGCCAATGGCTTTGACGCCCAAGCGCCGTTGATCGCTGCCATTGAACAAGACCCGATCTTGCGTGATTTGAAAATAATTGCTGAGCCATGGGACATTGGCATGGGCGGTTACCAACTCGGGCAATTTCCGGCAGCATGGGGGGAATGGAACGATAAATATCGTGACACCATGCGCGACTTTTGGCGTGAAGTCGGCACTTTGTCGGAATTTGCGACCCGGCTATGCGGATCTTCGGATTTTTTCCTTCAAAAGCGACCATCCCGTAGTGTCAATTTCATTACCGCACATGACGGCTTCACCCTTGCTGACTTGGTGTCGTACGAAACCAAACATAACGAGGCCAATGGTGAGCAAAACCGTGACGGCACCGGTCAAAACCGCTCGTGGAACCACGGCGTTGAAGGTTCTACGGCCGATCCGCGCATATTAGAAGCGCGGCTGCGCGACCAGAGAAATTTGCTCGCCACTTTGATGTTTTCGCGTGGAACCCCCATGCTGTCGCAGGGTGCGGAATTTGGGCAATCGCAGGGCGGAAATAACAATGCCTATGCTCAGGACAATCAAATCTCTTGGGTCAATTGGGAAAAGGCAGATCAAGCGCTGCTAAGCTTTACCCGACGACTGATCTTGCTCCGCAAGGACCTGTCAGCCTTTTTTGCCGATGAATTCGTGCGTGAGGGAGACGTTGCTTGGCTTTCGCTTAACGCCTCCCCGCTTCAAGACGACCAATGGCATGATCAACAGCAAAGCGGTTTGGTAATGGTGATAACGCTGGGGAGCCGCCAAATCGCGTTGGTTTTCAACCGCAGCTTTACCGTACAAGACTTAAACCTACCCGTAGCCAACCACGGGCACTGGCAGTTGCATTTCAGCACCCAGGCCATCGACGGGGTTGATGTTGATCGCTTTGTGCCCGCAACGGCGCCATCGCGTTGCGTGATGCTGTTTACGAGCTTTTGATCGGTCTTGACAATGTCATCGCCAAGGCGAAGGAAGAGCGGCGGCTCGCGAGAGCTGATATCATCACATTGGTTTACATGGGCTCATAGGCCATGTTTGGAGAAGCTACCATGCTATACGAAGCTACCGTTTCCGCGTTCAAGCAGCAGCTTGGCTCGCTTTCGGCGATCATCGACAAGGCCGAAGCGTTTTGCACGGCAAAAAAGATTGACCCCTCGGTCATCATTTCTAGCCGTTTGGCCCCCGATATGCTGCCGTTCGTGCGGCAGATTTTGATTGCCTGTGATTTTGCCAAAAATTGCTCCGGCCGGTTGGCTGGTGGCGAAATCCCAAAATTCGAAGACAATGAAAAGACTTTTGAAGAGCTGAAGGCTCGTATTGCCAAGACACTTGCCTATCTCTCGACCCTCGACGCAAAAGCGATTGATGGCGCGGCAGGGCGCATTCTTGAGTTCCCGATCGGTCCGAACAAAATGAAGATGGAAATTTCGGCCTATGCGCTGCGTTTTGCGTTGCCGAATTTCTATTTCCATTCGAGTACCGCCTATAATATTTTGCGTGAGAACGGCGTTGAACTCGGCAAGCGCGACTTTATGGGTCAAGTTGCCGGTTTAGAAGCAGCGTAAGGAGACATTATGAGCATTCAACGTATTGGAATCGGCAAGCGCATGAGCGCAGCCGTGGTTCATGGCGACACAATTTATCTGGCCGGCCAAGTGGCTGATCAAACCGCCGGTAAAAGCGTCACGGAACAAACGCAAGAAGTTCTAGCGATCATTGACAGTCTTTTAAAAGAGGCGGGATCGGACAAAACCAAAATCCTGTCAGCAACTATTTATCTGCCGGATATCAAAACCTTTGCTGAAATGAATTTCGCTTGGGATGCGTGGGTGCCACAGGGCCACACGCCCGCCCGCGCAACCGTGCAGGCTGCACTGGCAGCCCCGCAATATCTTGTCGAGATTTCAATTATCGCGGCAAAGTGAATATTGCCTGACCTTTTCCCCTTGCGCAGCGAACCAAAGCGCGAGGGGAACTAAGCCAATTTTGACAATGCAGCGTCCAGCGTTTCGCGGCGCTTGGCAAAACAGAAACGCACAATATTCTGAACCGGATCTTGCGTATAAAATGCCGAGACCGGGATGGTGGCGACACCGCGCTCCAGCACGACGCGCTTACAAAATTGTTCGTCCGTTTCGCGCGTGCCAATATCAACATTCAAAAAATATGTGCCTTGCGACGGCAGCACTTTATAGCCCAGCGCGGTCAGGCCTGCGGCCAAATAGTCGCGGCTTTTCTGGAAATCCGCCCGCATATCGTCAAAATAGGCGGCGTCCTTGCCAAGTCCATAAGCAACCGCCACCTGCAAATTCGGCGCGGTTGTGAAGGTCAAAAACTGGTGCGACTTTGCCAGCGCTTTCATCAAATGTGGAGCGGCACACACCAGCCCGATTTTCCAACCCGTTAGCGAAAAAATCTTGCCTGCCGAGCCTATTTTTACCGTCCGGTCGCGCATTCCCGGCAAAGCCATCAGCGGAATGTGTTTTAACCCGTCGAAGGTCAGATGCTCCCAGACTTCATCCGTGATGGAGATAACGTTATGCTTGACGCAATAGCGGGCAAGGAGCGCAAGCTGTTCGCGTCCATAGACGGTGCCAGTCGGATTAAGGGGATTGTTAAAAATGACGAATTTGGTGTTTGGCGTAAAGGCGGCATCGAGGTCCGCTTCGTCAAAACCCCAATGTGGCGGCTTGAGCGTGACAAATCTTGGAATTCCCCCTGCCAATTTTACCAAAGGCAAATAGGCGTCATACATCGGCTGAAACAGCAATACCTCGTCACCGGGACTGATCAGCCCCAAAATGGCACCCGCCAAGGCTTCCGTTGCTCCAGAGGTGACCATCGTTTCAGTGTTGGCGTCAAGATCAAGCCCGTGGAAACGCTGATAATGCGCCGCGATGGCACTGCGCAGCTCCGGCAGCCCCATCATTGAAGGATATTGATTGTAGCCGTTGAGCAGCGCATCCGCGCCTTTTTGGCGCACGTCCAGCGGGCCGGGGTCATCGGGAAACCCCTGCCCTAAATTTATGGCATTGTGCTCGCGGGCGAGACTCGACATGACTTCGAAAATAGTGGTGGGCAGCGCGGCAAAAATCGGATTCATGAGGTTTCTTTTGATAATATCGAGAATGACAAGTTTAGTACGAGCTGGCGCAAGGGCAATGGATAAGTCTCAAAAATGACGCGTGACACACTAAAATCAGTGCTGGTGTTTGGCGGGACCCGCTCCGGCAAGACGACCTACGCGCTCGAAATTGCTCTGTTGTCCGGACTCAAGCCAATTATGCTGGCTACAGCGCAGGTGCAGGACGATGAAATGCGCGAGCGGGTTGCGGCTCACAAATTGGAGCGGGGGCCGCAATGGGAGCTGTTTGAAGAGCCGTTGGCGCTGGCAAACGCGCTTCGTCAACTTGCCCGGCCTCACCATATTGTCGTGGTAGACTGCCTGACACTTTGGCTTTCTAATTTGATGATGGAGGCTCAGGACATCGCGCAGCGAACGCGCGAACTTGCGACAGAAGTTACCAACATCGGCGGACCGGTGGTTTTAGTTTCTAATGAGCTTGGTCTTGGAACGGTGCCAGACCATGCTCTGACACGCAAATTCCGCGACGCTCAGGGCAGGCTTAACCAGGCTATGGCGCAGGCCTGTGACAAGGTTGTGTTTGTGCAGGTTGGCTTGCCGCAAGTGCTCAAGCCGGCCGCACCAGTTTCATTTAAGTTTTGAGGGCCTATGGACGAATTTGATTACATTATCATCGGTGCCGGCTCGGCAGGCTGCGTGTTGGCCAACAGGCTTTCGGCCGACCCGAAAACCAAGGTTTTGCTGCTGGAAGCCGGAGGCAAAGACAACTGGATCTGGTATCATATCCCCGTTGGCTATCTGTTTGCCCTGGGAAATCCGCGCGCCGACTGGATGTATAAAACCCATCCCGACGCCGGTCTCAACGGGCGCTCGATAAACTATCCGCGCGGCCGGGTGATTGGTGGCTCGTCGTCGATCAATGCGATGATTTATATGCGCGGCCAAGCGGCAGACTACGACCATTGGCGGCAGCTTGGTTTAAGCGGCTGGGGCTGGGATGATGTTCTGCCGCTTTTCAAAAAATCAGAGGATCATATCGACGGCGCTAATGCCTTTCACGGCGCAGGCGGCGATTTACGCGTTGAAGGGCCCCGGATTTTCTGGCCAATTTTAGCGAAAGTCCGTGATGCGGCGGAAGAAATCGGCATACCCAAGGTCGAGGATTTCAACACCGGCAGCAATGAAGGTTCAAGCTATTTTCAGGTCACCCAGAAAACCGGCAGACGGTGGAGTGCGGCGCGTGGATTTTTGAAGCCCGCCCTCAAGACACGGGCAAATTTGCAATTGCTCACCGGGGTGATGGTTGAAAAGATACTGGTCGAGAATGGCGCGGCAACCGGCGTGCGTTACAGCCGTAAGGGCGAAGTTTTCACCGCCAAGACGCGCGGCGAGGTGATCTTATCAGCGGGGGCAATCAATACGCCGCAGCTGTTGGAGCTTTCTGGCATCGGGCGGCCGGAGATATTGAAAAGCCACGGCATTGAGGTTGTGCATGATCTGCCCGGCGTTGGCGAAAATTTGCAGGATCATTTGCAACTGCGCCCGATGTTTAAGGTTCAAAATGCCCAAACCCTGAATGTGGATTATCAGAACCTGTTCAAACGCGCTAAAATGGGCTGGGATTACGCGTTGTTCCGGCGTGGCCCGATGACGATGGCCCCCTCGCAACTGGGAATTTTTACCCGCACGAGTGCTGACTATGAAATGCCAAATGTGCAATTTCATGTGCAGCCGCTGTCTCTGGACGCTTTTGGTGACCCGCTACACAAATTTGCGGCTATCACGGTCAGTGTTTGTAATTTGCGCCCTACCAGCCGGGGCTCTGTGCACATTGCCAGCGCAACAGCTGCCTATGCGCCCACCATTGCGCCGAACTACTTGTCAACACCTGTAGATCGCCATGTGGCCGCCGACAGCATCCGTTTAGCACGTAAGCTGATGGCCGCGCCAAGCATGGCCCCCTTTCAGCCGGAGGAATTTCGTCCCGGCCTTACGGCACAATCGGAAGACGAACTGATCAAAGCCGCAGGCGACATCGGCTCAACCATTTTCCACCCGGTTGGCACAGCAAAAATGGGGCGTAAAGACGATGTTGCGGCGGTCGTGGATGAGCGTTTGCGGGTGCGCGGCTTGCGTGGTTTGCGCATTGTCGACGCCTCGATCATGCCGCATATTGTATCGGGAAACACCAATGCACCGAGCATTATGATCGGGGAGAAGGGCGCGCAGATGATTTTGGAGGATGCAAAAGCTGCCCCATGAGCCTGCTCTCGCAAGATGGCCGCCAATCGGAAACCGCGCTCAAGATTGCGCGCGGAACCATGCGGCTGTTGCGCAGCTTGCGGTTTTCCAGCCTGTCAGAAGTCAGCGTGAAGCATGGCCGCCGCGCCGATATTATGGCGATGGGCGAGGACGGAACAATTTTGATTATCGAGATAAAAAGCTCGCTCAATGATTTTCGTGTCGACCAAAAGTGGCCGGACTATCGCGCCGCCTGTGACAGGCTGTATTTTGCCATTTTAGATCCGTCGCTTGAACTGATCATGCCACAGGAGGCCGGGTTGATTTTGGCAGATGCCTATGGCGCCTATGTCATCCGGGAAGCGCCTGAGCACCGCATTTCACCCGCTACGCGCAAAGCCATGAGCATCCGTTTTGCGCGGACAGCGGCGGAGAGACTGCACCGGATGGACGACCCTGAAGGGTGGTTGGTTTAACTAACCTTTCAGGGTCATTTTGTTATCTTCCGCGTCGGTCCCGCTTGCCCAAGGTGCGCAGACGCAACGCATTGAGCTTGATAAAGCCAGCCGCGTCGCGGTGGTCATAGGCCACTGCGCCTTCTTCGAAGGTGACCAAATCCTGATCATACAGCGAATAAGGCGAGGTGCGGCCAATGACCCAGGCGTTGCCCTTATAAAGCTTCATAGTAACTTGGCCGGTGACCAGCTTCTGCGAAAGATCAATAGCCGCCTGTAACATTTCACGCTCCGGCGCAAACCAGAAACCGTTATAGATCAGCTCGGCATATTTTGGCATCAACTCATCTTTGAGGTGCATGGCACCGCGATCCAACGTGATCGACTCAATGCCGCGATGGGCTGTGAGCAGAATTGTACCGCCGGGCGTTTCATACATGCCGCGTGATTTCATGCCGACGAAGCGGTTTTCCACCAGATCCAAGCGGCCAATGCCGTGGTCATGGCCAAGCTTGTTAAGCGCTGCCAGCAGGGTTGCAGGCGACATTTTAACGCCATCGATGGCGGTAGGGTCGCCCTTTTCAAAATCTATCGTGATGATCTGCGGCGTGTTTGGCGCATCTTCCGGCGAAAGAGTGCGCGAGTAAACATATTCCGGCACCTCATTGGCCGGGTCTTCCAGCACTTTGCCTTCAGAGGACACATGCAAAAGGTTTGCGTCGGTAGAAAACGGTGCTTCGCCGCGCTTGTCCTTGGCAATGGGGATTTGATGTTCTTCGGCAAAGGCGATCAGGGCTTCGCGCGAGCGCATATCCCACTCGCGCCACGGCGCGATCACTTTAATATCGGGCTCAAGAGCATAGTAACCAAGCTCGAACCGAACCTGATCATTGCCCTTGCCGGTTGCGCCATGGCAAACCGCATCCGCGCCAACCTTGCGCGCGATTTCGATCTGCTTTTTGGCAATTAACGGCCTCGCAATGGACGTGCCGAGCAAATATTGGCCTTCATACACTGTATTGGCGCGAAACATCGGAAATACGTAATCGCGCACGAATTCTTCGCGGACGTCTTCGATGAAAATATGTTCCGGCTTGATGCCCATCAGCAGGGCTTTTTGGCGCGCAGGCTCAAGCTCCTCGCCTTGGCCCAGATCAGCGGTGAACGTTACGACCTCGCAACCATAGGTGGTTTGCAGCCATTTGAGGATGATGGACGTATCCAAACCGCCTGAATAGGCCAGAACGACGCGCTTAATACCTTTTTGGGGTGCAGACATTTTAAGCTTCCATGATGTTGAAATTTGGCGCGACTATAGCGGCCAAAGCCTTGATGGCAAGGCCGAAAAGCGCGTGCTGGCGTGTTACGATTCAGGAGGGCGAGCGCCGAATATCATGCGGTGCAAACCAAAAATCAGCAGCAACGTGATCAAACCGGCAATGATTACATCCGAGAAAAAATGCCCGCCGAAAGCCATACGCAAAGCGCTGGTGGCCGCGCCAAAAATCAGCGCGCCGACAATCGCCGGAGCTTTTAACTGTGGCGGGGCCATCATGGCGGGTGCCACCATCCAGAAGGCTTCGGAGGCCTCTCCCGAAGGGAAAGCACAATTTTTCGGACACTCGCCGTCAAACCGGTAAAACGGCTTAAATTCCCACTTGCCACCAAATTGAGTGACCTGAACGGGGCGCGGACGGTGCAAATGGTCCTTCATGCCAAGATTCACCACCAGCAAAGGCCCGATAATCATCGCCAGTGTCACAAACGCCACGGCTTTGAAACCCGGTGCAAACGGCACATTCCAGCCGTAGCGCTTCAGGCCATAAGAAATGATCATGGCAGCCAGGACGAGAAATGGCGTGACGTTGCCGACCTGCCTGCCAAAACGACCCCATGCTGTCAGCCCGACAAACCCGTTTTCCGGCGTGTAAAACGCGGCGGCCACGGCTAAATCAAGCTGCGGAAATGCATAAAACACCAGCACGGTGAGCAAGGTTAGCAAGAGGGTCAGGATCACATATTTTTGCATAGAATGGCATTGTCCGGCGGGAAGCTATCTCACTTTTGCCATAGCCTGTCTTGCAGAACAATAATAGGTGCCAGACCACAAATGCACTACCAAGCGGCCCCAACTCGCGGCATACTCAAGCTTTTGAAAGCATGATTCATGCCCAATTCTTTCATTAACCGACTCGATTTCTGGTTTGATTTTGCCAGCACCTATTCCTATCCCGCTGCCATGCGCATTGCAGATTTGGCCGAAGAGCGTCAGGTGTCCATTCGTTACCGGCCGTTTTTGCTGGGGCCGATCTTTGCTGATCAAGGCTGGCGCAATTCGCCGTTTAACATCTTCCCGAACAAGGGCAAATATATGTGGCGGGACATGGAGCGCATTTGCGCTGCCGCGCACCTTCCCTTCACCAAGCCGGATCCGTTTCCGCAAAATTCGCTGCTTGCGGCAAGGGTGACCCATGCACTGCCGGAAGAGGCTCGCCCCGCCTTTGTCCGCGCGGTTTATGCCGCGGCATTTGGTGCGGGCAAAGCCATTGCCGAGCGTGCTGTTTTGGCTGATATTTTGACGGGTTTAGGTCACAGCGCTTCGGCCATTTTGGAAAAAGCCGGGCACGATGCCGTTAAAGTGAAGCTAAAGTCAGAATCTGAAGAAGCGCGGCGGCTCGGCCTATTTGGCGCGCCGAGCTTTGTCACCGAAGACGGCGAATTGTTTTGGGGAAATGACCGGCTTATTGATGCATTGGATTGGGCCGACGGTTCAAGCACATCAGGCAAGGACACATGAGATTATCCGCTGAAGAAACCGAGCGTTACGCCCGCCACATCGTGCTTTCCGGAGTTGGCGGGCCGGGGCAACACAAACTGAAACAAGCGCGGGTGCTGGTGATTGGCGCTGGAGGATTGGGCAGCCCGCTGATCTTGTACTTGGCAGCGGCAGGGGTCGGCACGCTTGGCGTGGCCGATGATGACACCGTGTCCCTTTCCAACTTGCAGAGGCAAGTCATTCATGGAACGCCCGACATTGGCATGGCAAAGACCGCCAGCGCCGAACACGCCGTAAAGCGCATCAATCCACATGTTCACATTGAAGCCCTTCCGCGCTTGAATGTGGCAAATGCCCGGGAATTGGTGCGCGGTTTTGACATTGTGGCCGACGGTTCAGATAATTTTGATACCCGCTATGCCGTATCAGATGCGTGTTTTTATGAGTCCAAGCCGCTGATCACCGCGGCTGTGGGGCCCTATGACGCTTCGATCACGACATTGAAACCTTATGAAAATGAAAACCCGAGCTATCGCTGTTTGTTTCCAGAGCCGCCGCCTGCCGGTATGGTTCCAAGTTGCGTCGAGGCAGGTGTGTTGGGCGCGTTGACGGGGATGATTGGCTCCATGATGGCCATGGAAGTTATTCGCGAGATTCTTGGCGGCTTTGCCCCGCGCGATAGCGGTCTGGTGGGCAAGCTGTTGCTGATTGATGTGCTCACCCTTCGCTTCGAAAATTTGAGCTATGAGCGCGACCCTGAAAACAAATTATTTGCGTAAGGCAGGCACATGTGTGATGGGGTAGCCAAAATAGCGCCACCCGAACCTCTCACCCCTCCACAGCTTCGCCAAGAGCCTCACGGCGGCTGCGTTCAAGCTCGGCAGCGTATCGGCGCAGCATATAGGCTTCTGAGAGCAGTCCGATGACCCTGGGCTGTTCTGGCGATTCGACTACGGCCAGCAAATCAGTGTTGGCGTGGTCGAACAAGTCCGCTGCCTCCCGCGCCGTCATTTTCGGCAATAGTTTTTCATGCGGCAACGCGGTGAGGTCGTCCATCACCAGCACGTCGCTCAATTCATCAAGCTCGGAGCCATGCGCCCGCGCCACGTCAATCAACCCGGCATAGGATTGGTCTTCGCCCAATGCCACCACTTGCCGGAATGAGCCAAGCGGAAACGCTGTGCGAAAATCAGCCAGCCGCATCGCGCAGGCCGCCATCGGCACATCACGCCACATCAAAGTATCCACCGTCAACGAGCGTATCCATCCGACATCTTGAGCACTGCGGATGCTTTCACCACGCAAATGAAAGCGCCAAGTTGCGAAGGAATAGCCGAAGAATTCGCGGGTGGTAAGCGACGCCACCAATACGCTGAGCATAACCACGCCGGTGAGGCTCAGAACCCCTGTCACCTCAAGCGCCAAAACAATCATGGTCAGGGGCGCACCAATAACGGCAGCCGCCATGCTGGCCATGCCGGTTACGATGAACAACGACATCGCCTCGTCCGGCATAAACCCGGCCGTGGCCAGCCCGATGGCGAAGAGCTTGCCCAGCAACCCGCCGATGAAAAGCGAGGCAAAAAACAAGCCGCCGCGAAAGCCAGTGCCGATGGAGACAGCCGAGGCAAAACACTTCAGAACCAGGATTGTTGCAAGTACCAATCCGGTTTGCGGGATATCGCGCAGCAGATGCAGTGCGCCGTGTCCGGCAGAAAGCACCTGTGTGGAATAAAGCCCGAAACTGCCCACGGCGCAGCCGCCAAGAATAGGCCGCGCCAGCGGCGGCAGCCACGGCTGGCGCACGCTTTGCTCAACAAAGGTTACCAGTCGCATTAAGATTATGCCTACCAATGCACAGAGGGCACCCAGGACAATTGCCAGTGGATAATTGGCAAAGCTGATATTTTGGATGGAGACCGCCACTACAAAGGGCGGATGGCTCAAGCCTTTTGCCACCATGTCGCCCATGAAGGCGGCCACAGCAACAGGCGCAAGCGCAGGAATCGTGTAAACGCCTATTACAAGCTCAAATGCGTAAGCGGCTCCGGCCAAGGGGGCATCGAAAGCGGCGGCAATTGCCCCTGCCGCTCCGCACCCGACCAAGATGCGTAAATCGCTACGGCGTACTTGAAAATAACGCCCGATGTTGGAGGCAAAACCGGCACCTATTTGCGTATAACCCGCCTCCAGACCCACCGATGCGCCGCAGCCGTTTGAGATAATGTTTTGTCCGGCAACGGCCAAACTATCGCGTACAGACATGCGCCCGCCATGCAAAGCGTTTGCCTCAATCGGATCGACAGGCAGGCGCGCGCGCCACTTGGAATGTAGCAAGAGGCTCAAGCCAAACACGATACCGCCTAAGGCGGGGCCAAGAAAAGTGCGCAGTGGCGTAATGACTTGGGTGCCGCTAATCCCGGTGTGCGAGTTTACCAAAAAAATCACATGATGCGCGAACAGCACAATTTGCGACATGATGCTGACGCAGAGGCCGGCCACCGCGCCCGCCAAAGCAGCGATCAGGGTAATGCGAAATTCACTGCGCTTGAAGCGGGCCGGAAATTTTTCGTGCAGCACCTGCCACCAGTTTAGCGGGTTGGCAAAGTTGAGGCGCGGCAAGGTCTCTGGCGCGAAACGCAACCTTTCATGCCAAATTTTCTGAATTCCAGAGAGAAACGCCATGGCTGCACTATGGCCCCAAAAGCGGTAATCTGTGAAGCAGGGATTCGACGCGACTTAAGCCGCGTGCGACGCCTGAACCTGCGTCAACAATAAAAACAACCCGTCGGCATCCTTGGTAGCACGCAAACGCGCTGTGGTGGCCGGGTCCCGCAAAATCCGCGCAATCCGGGCGAGCGCCTTCAAGTGATCCGCACCTGCATGTTCGGGAGCCAGCAACAAAAAGATCAGATCAACCGGCGCGCCATCGAGCGACTCAAAATCAATCGGCTTATCAAGGCGCGCAAACACGCCGATGATGCGATTGCATTTGGCCATTTTTCCGTGCGGAATGGCAATACCATTACCGATCCCGGTGGAACCAAGGCGCTCGCGCTGGATGAGGGCATCAAAAATTTCTCGTGCCGAAAGGCCTGAAACCTCAGCAGCGCGGTCACTGATATCCTGCAACGCCTGCTTTTTATTTGCCGCCTTTAACGATGGCAGGATGGCTTCCCGCGAAATCAAGTCATTGAGGGACATAGGCTTCTCTAATATCTCAGGCCGAGCTTGGCCGCACACTTGGTAACGTTAATTTTCAAAAAAGCAAGAAACATGCCGCGCTGTGAACGCGGCATGCACAGCTACTTTTGCGCGGAAGTTGGCGGATCAATCCAACCAATGTTGTTGTCGCGGCGGCGGTAAACCACGTTGACACGGCCGTTTCCTGCGTGGCGAAACACCACCACAGGTGCGCCCGACAAATCCAATTCCAACACAGCCGCAGACACCGAGAGCAGCTTCAACTGCTTGGTGCTTTCAGCGATGATCACCGGATTGAACTCAGCAATTTCTTCGTGTTCTTCCGAAGGCGCTTCGATGACATAGGCTGCCATCATGGCCGAGCCTGCTGCCGCCTCGCTGGGGTGGTGATGCTCGCGAAGGCGTTGCTTGTAACGGCGCAGGCGCTTTTCTATGCGCTCGGCGGCCTTGTCAAATCCTGCGTAAACCTCGTGCGCCACGCCATCGGCCTGCAAAGTCATGCCGGACGCCAAATGCAGCGTGCAGTCCGCTCGAAAGCCGGAGCCTTCCGGGGCTAGAGTGACGTGTCCGCCGATCTTTCCATCAAAATGTTTGGCTGTGATGGCGGCGATGCGATCTTGAACATGTTGGCGCAGGGCGTCGCCTATGTCCATATTCTTGCCTGAAACGCGCAAAATCATGAGGGGCGCGATCCTTTCTGTTCTTGTGTCCCGCCGGTAACCAGCGTGGCTCTTTGCAAGTCTAGAAGCAAAAGACTAGCCTATTTGGCTTAGGCGGGGAAGTGTTTCAAGTCAATGTGTCGCAGGTTTGGTGCACAGGTGAATTGAGTTACGCGACCTTTTCTACAAGGAAACCTACCTTTGATGCGTGGCTTTTTCGCGGCGGCGTTCCACCGAAGACCCGAGTTTAAGGCTGTCGCGGTATTTTGCTACGGTGCGGCGGGCAATATCGATGTTTTGATCTTTTAAGCGCTGCACCAGAGTATCATCTGACAAGACGTCGGCCGGGTCTTCGGCATCAATCAATTGCTTTATTTTGAAGCGAACGGCTTGCGAGGAATGTCCTTCGGCCCCGTCCTGCGCATTGATGGAGGCGGTGAAAAAATACTTCATCTCAAAAAGGCCACGCGCGCAGGAGATGTATTTATTTGAGGTGACGCGCGACACGGTTGATTCGTGCATAGAAATAGCATCGGCCACTGTTTTAAGATTGAGCGGGCGGAGATGCTCGACGCCATGGGCAAAGAAACCATCCTGGTGACGGGCAATTTCTGACGCAACTTTTAAAATGGTGCGGGCGCGCTGTTCGAGGCTTTTGGTCAACCAATTGGCATTCTGAAGACAATTCGAGATAAAAACCTTGTCTTCCGCAGCGGGCTTATGGCGGGTGATGCGGGCGTAATAACTCGAGTTAACCAAAATGCGCGGCAAGGCATCGGCGTTTAATTCCACCTGCCAAGAACCGTCCGGTGCCGCACGAATATAGACATCGGGTATGGCAATCTCGACAGGTGCTGCGCCGTAGCCGCGCCCGGGCTTGGGCTCCAGCTCGCGGATTTCATGAACCATATCAAGGATGTCATCTTGCGAGACACCGCATAACTTGCGCAATGCGACGAAGTCTTTTTTTGCCAGCAGATCAAGATTGTCGAGCAGTACCGCCATGGCGGGGTCAAACCGGTTTAGCTCTTTGAGTTGCAGCGCAAGGCATTCCGCCAAATTGCGTGCAGCAATTCCGGTTGGCTCAAAGCTTTGAACGATAGCGAGCGCCGCCAAAACTTTGTCCGTGGATGTGCCTAGCTTGGCGGCCATTGTTTCAGGTTCGTTGCGCCAATAGCCCGCGTCATCCAGTTCGTCGATGATTTGTTCCATGAGAAATCGCGTTTCAGGGTCGCGCTCAAGGACTTGCGCGGATAAGTGTTCCCGCAGGGTTGTTTCCGCTGCCAGATAAGCTTCAATATCTGGCGCTTCACCTCCGGCGCTGCCACCCGAACCTACCCCGGACCACGCGTTTGTAGAAAGTTCGACCAGCGATTTTGGGGAATGGGTCGCTGGTTCGGCATCAAAACTACTGGAAAGATCGGTGCCGAACTCCCGCTCCACAGCCTCAACGCTCTGGCCGAGACGATCTCTGCTCCAATCCCCTTCTTGAGGCAGCGGCTCTTGCGCGGACGTCTCAAGCGCGGGGGTGCTGCGTTCAATATCTTCCACACGCTGCAGCAGGGGATTGCGCTCCAGCTCATCCTCGACAAAAGCCGAGAGCTCGCGCGAAGAATATTGCAGAAGCTTGATGGCTTGCAGCAGTTGCGGCGTCATGACCAGGGATTGCCCCTGCCGCATCACCAATTTTGCTGAAAGACCCATTTACGACTCGAAACCAACACTACTCATATCGGCCTTATAGCATGATTTATAGGCAACGCGACAGCTTGGTATGATTTTTGCTTCAACAAAAATTCGCAAGGTTAACGTCGGCTCAGAGCCGGAAGTTTTGTTAAAGCTGGAAGTCTTGTTAAAGCCGGAAGTCTTGGCCCAGATATAACCGACGAACATCAGCATTGTTAATGATCTCTTCGGGAGTTCCCTCGGTCAGAACGTGGCCGGAACTTATGATATAACCACGGTCAATCAACCCGAGTGTTTCGCGCACATTGTGATCGGTAATCAATACGCCAATGCCACGCGCGGTGAGTTGGCGCACCAGCGCGCGAATATCGCCAACTGCAATCGGGTCAATCCCGGCAAAAGGCTCATCAAGCAGCACAAATCCGGGATGTCCCGCCAGCGCCCTGGCAATTTCGCAGCGTCGTCTCTCGCCGCCTGAAAGAGCAATCGATGGAGCCTTCCGCAAATGTTTGATCTCAAATTCGCCAAGCAGAGATTCAAGCTCCGCCGCGCGTTGGCGCTTGTCGGGTTGAGTGATTTCTAGAATCGCGTTGATATTATCTTCCACGCTAAGCCCGCGGAAAATCGAGGCTTCTTGAGGCAGATAGCCAATACCAAGGCGCGCGCGTTGATACATCGGCATCATGGTTACGTCGTGGCCGTCAAGTTCGATGGTGCCTTTGTCCGGCTTCACCAGCCCGGTAATCATATAAAAGCAGGTGGTTTTGCCTGCGCCGTTGGGCCCGAGCAAGCCGACCGTCTCGCCCCGGCGCAGGTAAAGGCTAACGTCCTTCACAACTTGCCGCGCGCCATAGGTTTTGCCGATATTGTGCACACCGAGGGTGCCAGCGCCAAAATTTGGACGCTCGGACCCGTGCGAAGGCGCGTGTTGAAAAGCAGCGTCCTCGATATGCTGGATTTCGGGCAAATCCGGCTTGCCGCGCCAACGACCCCACAGGCCACCAAACCAGCTGGCGCGCAATACGGCCTTTTGCGGAGAGCGGTAGGCTGCGGTCATGGCATTAGTTTTTCGGCGCTTGCGGATTGGCCTGACCCGGCACGAATATGCCCTTTACGCGGCCACCGGTAATAATGGCTTGGCCGGATGTGAGATTATAGGTGAGCTTATCGCCACTCTGAACATTTTTTCCTTGAGTCAAAACCACATGCCCCGTCAAGACAAACGTATTAGAGGCCTTTTCGTAGACCCCTTCATCGCCGGTGCCAATTTGATCTTTTGAAGAGATGGTAACCGGCCCGGCCAGTTCGATGCGCTTTATCTGGCCATTGTCTGTGGGTGCCGCTGGAGCCGCTGCAGGGTCTGCACTTCCGGATTTGTCGAGAAAAATGGTCATCAGGCTGGAGCGCACGGTGCTGTCACCTTGCTTGGCGACAACATTGCCCGAATAGATCGCCTTTTGCTCTTTATCAAGATAATCGAGTTTGTTAGCTTCGATCGATATTGGTTCTTTGGAATTGCCACCGGGCAAAACCGACGGGCCTTTTGCCTGCGCCACCGTTGTGGCAAGGCCAAGGGCCAAGCCGAGCGCAAGCCCGCTGCGGGTTCTGTAAGCGGATTTGCTTAAAACGCTCATTTTGCCGGATCCTTTATTGCCGCATCGCTTGGAATTTCTTTAGTCGTATCAGTGCTAAAGGTGCTTTGTACATGGCCTTCGAACACAATGATCTTACCATTGTCTGAAAGGTGCATCGAGTCTGCCAAAACCGAGCCGCTCTTCATTTGCATCGACACTTTGTCGTTCGAGACCATCGAATTTTGGGCAAAATCAACAAACGCCTCATTCATTTTCAAATCGTAACCCGAATCACTGTGCATCAGAACATCTTTGCGCAGCAAAATAGTGTTTTTGGCAGTATCATAGGTTGCGGCTGAGGCGCTTACCTTGGCCTTGGCCCCGTCCGCAGTGCTCATGGTGCCCTGCATATCGGTGAGCTCGATGATATTCTGCTTTTTTAAGTCCTGCTGCGCGGACTTTGCCCAAACCAGATAGGGACGGCCATCTTTATGAAAGCCGGATAATTTTGGCTGTTCCATGGTGATTTTGGTGCCGTCGAGACCGTAGCCATCAACGCTGAGGCCC
>JAYVYB010000336.1:0-2370 GCA_043784625.1 Methylovirgula sp. | reverse complement strand
CATCATCGCCAACTTGCATGATGTGGTGATTATTCTTGGCTTTTTTGCAGCCTTCCAATGGGAATTCTCACTGCCGGTACTTGCCGCTGTACTGGCGATCTCAGATATTGACCATCAGAGAGGCTTAACAGGTATTAAAATACTTAAACATCGTTGCCGTTAGACTATTTGCAACTTCAAAATGCATTTCCCGGCAATAAAACGGGTATTTTATCAGCCTTTTTCCTGCACTGAGATCACTGCAGTAGGAAATTATTCAAGCTTTATAGAAATTCTGAGCGTCATCTGCCAGATCGGCACCACCCTCTTTCGGAAAAAGATCAAAAACTCTGGAAGGGATGTACCGTGCTTGAGCTTGATCAATTTTAGTGAACAAGCGAAGTTTTCGGACAGCAAAGGCGCGCTCGCTTTGCGATCGGTATCTGGCCGTAAAATTTGGATTGGTGACAGAGCAAGCCGAAGGTGCCTGCAAATTCTTGCCCTGCCCAACGGGGCCAATCAACTTCGCGCTTGTCTGTAACTTAAATGTCGCGCACCAGCGGCTACACCACGCGTCTCGACCTTTGTCACAAAAAAACGCTGCTCCCAGTGCGAGAGCAGCGTTAAAATGGTTTTCAAAAAAAGCTATCTAAATCAAGCAGCCGTTTTCTTGGTAACGCGACGGCGGCGCTGCTGGCCCAGGCCCATTTCTTTGGCAAGGGCGGAACGAGCCTTGGCGTAATTTGGCGCAACCATTGGGTAATCGGATGGCAAGCCCCACTTCTCGCGATATTGCTCGGGTGACAAATTATACTGTGTACGAAGGTGACGTTTCAAAGACTTGAAGCGTTTGCCGTCTTCCAGGCAAATCAGATAAGTGTCTGTGATTGATTTTTTTGGAGAAACTGCTGGCTTTTGGGCTTCTACAGCAAGCGGAACGACTGTAGCGCTGCTCAGACGGGAGAGCGCTGCGTGAACCTCCTGAATAACGTTACCGAGTTCAGCCGAAGGAACCGAATTGTTGCTTACGTAAGCAGACACAATTTCAACAGTGAATTCCAAAAAATGGTCTGTTTCCGAATTTGGCATTTTAAATACTTCCCTCTTAAAAATGGATCAATGACCGAAGTGTCTTTAAAGTCAATTATACTACTAATATTATAGGCTTAGCTTTATAAAAATCTATGGCTAGACTATTGAGAAGCATTAGACTGAATTATTTTCTAGGGCAAGTCACAAACCAAGACCGGACTGTGATAAACCGCCTAAATTTTCGAAGTTTACATAAAAAATTCATATTACGAGGCACTTACCCGAGCTTTTGGCTAAGATTAGCGCGGCGAACCATCTTGAGAATCGCGGCCGATCCGCTAAAAAATGTTGCGTCATATCAACGCTTGACAGTTTTGCCTGTGCGCTTACCTCAGACAAGACTTTTACCAAACAAATTCTCGGAGCGGATGTTTTGACGCATAGCATTATCGGACTTACCGAAAGACTTGAAAACATTGCAGCACCGGTGGCCGCCAAAATCACGCACAGGCAGACCGTGCATGGCGTAACCCTGTCCGACCCCTATCACTGGATGCGCGCGGACAACTGGCAGCAGGTATTGAGAGAACCTGCGGCGCTGCCCCTGCCAATCAAACACTTGATAGAGTCCGAAAACGACTACGCCGATGCAGCTTTGGCGGGGTCGGCGGCTTTGCAGCAAAGTTTAATGGCGGACATGAAAGCGCGCATGGAGCCAGAGGAAGCTGGCGTACCTGTGCAGGACGGAGCTTTTGCCTACTATTCCAAATTTCGAGAAGATGGCCAACATCCTTTGTTCTGCCGACAGCCCAGGGAAGGCGGCGCAGAGCACATTCTCCTTGATGGAGACAGTCTGGCGGCCGGGACGGCCTTTTTTGACATAGGTGATGCCGAGCACTCGCCTGACCACAATTACATGTGGTGGACAGCTGACAATCAGGGTTCTGAGTTTTTCACGTTGCGGGTGCGGGATTTGGTCTCCGGAACAGACACCTCGGACACGCTGCTCGACACTGATGGACATGCCGTTTGGGGCGCGGACGGAAAGCGGCTGTACTACGTCAAAATGGACAAAAACCATCGACCGACATCCGTTTGGCAGCACATTGTCGGGAAACCGCAAAGTGCAGACCATATTGTCTACGAGGAAGAGGATCCAGCGTGGTTTGTTTCTATCCATACGTCACTGGATGGCAGGTTTTGCATCATAAGCGTGAAAGACCACAATTCCTCTGAATGCCACCTACTTGATTTGCACGATACTTCTGCATTGGAGCTCCCTGCCACGCGCCTAATTTCAAAACGCAAGGCTGGAATCCGGTATTCTGTGGCAACACATGGCGATAGGATTTTCTGCCT
>JAYVYB010000335.1:0-18894 GCA_043784625.1 Methylovirgula sp. | reverse complement strand
GCTGCCACAAAGGCCAGAAGCTGGATGATAAACACCCTGTCGGCGGCAATGAGGGTGAAGTAAATCAGCGGCCACGGCACCAGCAATGCGATGAAAGTCGCCCAGAACAGCGGATAAAAACTGTAATTTGAGGATCGACGCGCCAAAACGCAGATGAACTCAGCGTTGCAGGACTTTTCTGCGGCGCGAATGGCCTCGGACACGCGGTGAAGATCGGCAGGTTCCATCACCATCCTCCCGACGCGCCGCCGCCGCCGCTGGAGCCGCCGCCACCCGAAAATCCGCCACCGTCGCCGCCGCCAAATCCACCGCCGCCGAACCCGCCACCGCCACCGCTCCGTCCGCCCCCATTGAGCAACATGCTCAGGACAATTTGGCCAAGAATGCCGCCGCGCAGGATAGAAATAAACACGACGATAAAAATAGCGAAGACAATAAACGGCATGATCGTGTCAATCGGCGATTGTTGATCAACGTTGCGGATTTGCGGCATCGGCTGCCACGAAGCCGAATCGGTGGTGAGCGCGGTGATAATATCGTCGACGCCACGGGTAATGCCGCCTTCAAAATCCCCGGCCTTAAAGCGTGGTGTCATTGCGTTAGCGATGATGACTTTGGAAACAGCATCGGTCAGCGTGCCTTCAAGGCCGTAGCCCACTTCGACGCGTACGCGGTGCTCGTTGGGTGCGACCAGCAAAAGCACACCATTGTTCTGTTTGGTTTGCCCCAGCTTCCAGGATCGAAACAGTTCGTTGGCATATGGCTCGATTTCCATGCCGCCAAGGGAGGTGACTGTCGCGACCTCGAGCTGAATTTGCGACTTATCTTCAAGGTCTTTGAGTTTGACTTCGAGGGTGTTTCTGGTCGCGGCTGACAGCAGATTGGCGCCATCCACAACGCGCCCGGTCAGCGCTGGATAGCTGGCGGCGGCAAAAGCTGCGCCAAGCCACAGCGTTAGAATTGCAAACACCATAAGGCAGGCTGCCCGAACCAGATCCGGGCGGCGTGATCTTACGGGGTGAGCGCTGCCGAAGGGCATGTGTTTGGGAGCTTTCCTGAATGCCGGCCGTCGTGCTAAAGCAACGGCTTATTTGCCGAAATCAACCTTCGGCGCAGTTTGAGCGGCCTCGCTGGCGGTGAAAGCCACCATTGGCTTCTTGCTGGAAAACACAGTCTTTGCCCAGATCAGGCTGGGGAAGGTTTGCAGGTCGGTGTTGAACACGCGAACGGACTCAATATAGTCCTTACGGGCCACAGTGATGCGGTTTTCTGTGCCTTCCAGCTGAGATTGCAGCGCCAAAAAGTTCTGATTGGATTTCAAATCCGGATAGTTTTCCGACACGGCCAACAACCGGCCCAGCGCGCCGGAAAGCTGAGCTTGAGCCGCTTCAAACTCTTTCAATTTTTCCGGATCAGTGATGGTCGATGCGTCAATCTTGACGGATGTCGCCTTGGCGCGCGCCTCGGTTACGGAAATCAACACGTCTTTTTCCTGCTTGGCATAGCCTTGCACGGTTGCCACCAAATTCGGGACCAGATCGGCGCGGCGCTGATATTGGTTCTGAACTTCGGCCCACTGAGCCTTGGCGGCCTCTTCATCGGTTGGAATGCGGTTGTATCCGCAGCCCGAAACGCTGGAACCCAGAACAATGACGATGGCCACGGAGCGAAGAGATGAAGACAAACTGCGCATATAAAAGTCCTTATTTAAAATGAAGTGGCGGGCAAACGGCGGAAGAAGTCCCAAATGATGCGGTTTGACTCAATATCATGGTTCACTGCACCTGTTCCAGCCGAAGGCCCGAAAGCAGGCCCGCGATGGCCGGGAATTGTGTGGCCGCCACCCTGAATGCGAATCATTTCGACCGGGATTTTGCAATCGGAGAAGCTGTCTAGAAAAGCCTCGGTCTTGTCTTCTTTGTCTTTATCAGCAAATTGCGACGATTTTTTTTCCGCAGCACATCCGGCTTTCTGGGCAAAAATATCGAGTGTGCTGGCCATGGAGACCACTTCGCCGGTTGCAGTCACCTGTCCCTTGCCGGACTTGAGCGTGACCGGGCCGCCGTTGAACGGGATCACAGGGTCTTCCGTGCCGCTGATGGCCAGCAGGGCCGCGGGCTTTGCCAGTTTGCAACTGGCGGCAAGCTTAGCCGGCATGGACGCGAGGATGGTCGCTGTGCCGGTGAGCAAATTGCCAGCTTCACAGGTGAAACGCAGCGCCATCATGCCGCCATCGGTGGCACCAACCATATAAATTCGCTTTGGGTCGGAAATTCCGGCAGAAACCAGCTTGGTTATGAGGGCTTTAAGGAAGGCAACATCGTCGGGGCCGGGCGTATCTGTAAGGCCATTGTTCCAATGACCGTTTATGGCGTCCGGATAAACTGTTACGGTTCCGGTTCCAGCCACCGCACTGTCCAATCCGAGGCGGGAGCGGATGCGCATGCCATTATCGATGCCGTGAAGTACAATGATTGTGGTGCGCGGAACATGTTTCAACCGACGCGGTTCACTGATGACAGCGTTGCGGTGAACCTCATTGATTTCCATGCTGAGGCGAAAGTCTGCTGCTTTGGCAGCCGTGCCCGAAAAATAAGCGCTCAATGCACATGCCGCGATATATTTCCAAGGCGACTTTGTCCGGCAAGACAATTTTGTCCGGGATGTGTGGCGGGAAGCGTTGCCCGATGGCGCCCGTGAACAGTCAGAAGTCAATTTCACCATTTCCCAATCCCGGCTCAACGATAAAACACTACCATGCAAAGAGATGTGCGCAGCAGCGAGTCTGTGAGGGCGAGTCTATCAATATGTGCAAAATTTGCTACAGGTTTGTCATCCCTGCGACTTTGCCACGGTACCATTGAGCCGTTAATTCGGGCATTTCCAAGACATAAAAGCGATATTGGCTATTTTGATCTAGGCGGCGCGGTTCATGGCGCTGAACTTTTGGAAAAGCGCAGGAATTTCATGGTTTGGCACGGCGGAACCAAAATAGAAGCCCTGAATTTGGTTGCAGCCCATGTCTTTGACAGCCTCGAACTGCTCTTTTGTCTCCACGCCCTCGGCCAGAGTTACCATTTTCAGACTGCGTCCCAGCTCAACAATGGTGCGGACAATGGCGCGGCAATCGTCCCGCTCGCTGACTTCGGTGATAAATGACCGGTCAATTTTGATTTTATCGAACGGAAAGCTGCGCAGATAGCTCAGCGAGGAATATCCGGTGCCAAAATCATCCATCGAAATTCTGATATCAAAACTGCGCAACTGATGCAGCGTGGCCAATGTCTCTTCGCTGTCTTGCAGCAAAATAGACTCGGTGATTTCCAGTTCCAGCAAATGCGGCGCAAGGCGCGCGGCGGCCAGGGCGCTGAAGACGGTTTTCGAGATCTGCCCGGATTTAAACTGTACTGCCGACAAATTGACCGCAACCCGTGTTTGCGTTTTCCACGCGCTGGCGTCTTTACAGGCCTGGCGCAGCGCCCACTCGCCCAAAGGCACGATCAAGCCGCTTTCTTCAGCAACGGGAATGAACTGGCCGGGAGATATTGGCCCGCGGGTGGGATGGTTCCAGCGCAGCAGTGCCTCGAAGCAAACAATTTCCAGCGTGTTTGCATCGACAATCGGCTGGTAGTGCAATGCAAACTGGCCCTCGCGGATACCGGTTTCGATGTCAAATTCCAGGCTCCTGCGGCTTTCAATTTCCTGTTTCATCGAGGGTTCAAAAAAGCGGTAGGTGTTGCGTCCGGACTTTTTGGCCTGAAACAGCGCAAGATCGGCATTGGTGATCAGCGTATCGAATTCAAAGTTTTGCGCATTAACCCGCGCCAGCCCGATGCAAATGCCGACGCGCAGCTGATGACTTTCAATGAAGAAAGTTTCGCGCAGGGCGGCGATAATGGTTTGGCACATCTGGCCGAGATGAGCCTTGCTTGTCTTGCCGAAATGCATTGCTGCAAATTCGTCTCCGCCAATGCGGAACACCAGATTTCCAGCACCGAAAACGGTTTGAAGCCGCGCGCTGACCTGAGTGAGCAGCATATCACCTACAGAGTGGCCGAACGTGTCATTGACCGATTTAAAGTGATCGAGGTCCATGTAAAAAAGCGTGAGGTCGGATTTATGATGCGGGGCTTTTTCCAGCTCCAGCTGCATCCGGTTGCGCAATTGAATGCGGTTTGGCAAATTGGTCAGCGGGTCGTGATGGGCCAAATGGGTGATACGCTCTTCAGAGCGCTGGCGCTGGGTGATATCCTCATAAGTTGCAACCCAACCGCCTTCCGGAATGGGCTTTTGAGAAATCGAAATAATTTTTCCAGTCTCGGTTTCAAAAGTGAAAGCGACGCTGGCGGTTGACTTCGACATGGCATTCTGTCGGGCAATGAGCCGGGCAAAATCGCCCTCTTCCTCAAGCTGCACATCGGTTTGAAGTTCGGCAGCGAATATTTCTGCAAAATTGACCGGGGCCTTGCCAACGATATCGCCGGTGCGGGTCTGCGCCTCGCTGAGTTGGAATATTTCTCGGAAGCGCTCGTTGCAAATGATGAGGCGGTGGGCGCCATCCACCATCAACAGCCCCTGAGTGATGTTGTTCAGCGCGGCATCAAACCTTTGGTTTGAGGTTTGAATCTCGACGTCGTGCAATTGCAATATCTTATTGCGTCGCTTCAAATTTTCGTTGGAGCGGGTCACTTCCGAATGGGCTTGCTCCACCTCCCGTTTGGCCATTTCGAGGTTTTTGGCCAGCACAGTCAGCTCGGACTTGCCAAGGTTCATCCGGTGATTTTGGCGAAGCAGCTTAACAAACAGCGCCAAGCCCAAAGCGGTAAGCGCAATGATCAAAACACTGAAAATTTTACGCAACTGCTCAAAGTCGAAATACATCGCGTCTATATTCAACGACGCCTGTACATGAGTTAGAGAAGCTAAATCGGTGAGTTCGGATTTAAGCGGTGCCAAAAACGGGTTGATGTGATCAACAAAGGCCTCATCTTTTAACAGCAGAACCGCATCTATTCTGGAAACAAGCGTTTGAATATGCTCGACTTTCTCAACCGTTTCCGGATTTGCGGAAATGATAGTGTGAAAGCTGCCAAGTTTAAACCCGTTAACCCGGGAGACCAGAATGTCAAAAGTTGTGTCAATGTTTTTCCGGGCGGCGGGCGAAGTGTCTTGCAGCGCCCTCTCAAAATCCTGAAACTCAACGACGGCGCGCAGCGCATAAGCGCTGACATTTTGGCTGGCGGAGAGGCGAATCTCCCGTTGCCGGGATTGCAGCGCATCCGAAGCGAAATAGGAAAATCCAAGCAGCATCACCAGCACAGCTGCCCAGCCGTATTTACTCAGCAACTCAATGCAGCGCTTCAATGCCGTTTGCAGTTTTTTGGGCGCGATATTGGCTTCCGATACCATTTACATGACCTCAAGACTGGCCAATTGCCAAAGGCTGCGGGCATAAAATCCGGCTGAAGCCAGTTCGGGATCCGTATCAAACGGATAAATCACGAATAACGGCCCTTTTTCACGGACGCTCATCGGCTGGCCGTTTAGTTTCATAGCGGTGATAACGTGATATTTGCTAAAATCGGACCGTGGACTCGTCACAGTGTAATTGTTCAAAGCCGTGGCTTTGTTCGCCGGTGCGTTAGCGCCGGCATGCTGGAGAAGTTTTTCCAGCGAGACGCCCGAAAATTTTTGCGGATTGGAGTACCACGGAGACGAGGTGACAAAGCTCTCCTCGCCCAAAGCTTCAAGCATTGCCTTGTCGAATACAGCCGATCCTTGAACGTTTGAATGTTGAATTTTGCCGGTAATGGTCAATATCGGGGTGTCTTTGGGGGCAACCAAAGACTGCGACATTGCCGGGCCGCAAGCCAACCACGCAAACACAAGCAGTAAAGCCAAGCCTACACTTCGCGTTACGTGGTGGGTCTTGGTGGAGATTGATGTTTGCATGCGTAAGAAACCTGATTTGCCCTCGCTTACACTGTCATGCAAGAGAATAAGAATCGATTAACTGTTTACATTCATACGAACCTGTGTGTGCTGAATTTTGCTACTAATGGCCACAGTCGAATTCGCCAAAATTACCGGTTACGCGTTGAAGCCGGATGCATTTTGCTCTAACTAAATTCTCTCAAATATTTAGCGCGCGGAGCTAACGTAAACATCATGAATGATCGCTCAGCAGAATCCCCCGTCCCCAGCTTGGCAGAACGTCGGCCTTTGTCGCCGCATCTGGCCATTTATAAGCCATCGCTGACCATGACGATGTCTATTGTTCATCGGTTGACAGGGGCAGCGCTCTATTTTGGAACGCTACTGTTGGTTTGGTGGGTGGTGGCGTTGGCCAGCGGTCCGCAAGCCTTTGCGACTGCGCAATGGTTTCTGACCAGCATTTTGGGGCGGCTGGTGCTGTTTGGCTACACTTGGGCACTGTTGCATCATATGCTTGGCGGCTTGCGCCATTTTGTCTGGGATACCGGCGCTGGCTTTGACGAAGTCTGGCGCGAGCGGCTCACGCTTTTTTCGCTCATCGGTTCCATCGCTTTGACCTTGATTATCTGGGTCATTGCTTACGTTGTGCGCTAGGAGCGGTCTTATGAAGTTTTCGTCTATGCAATCTGACCGAAGCAAGGTGAGCGGCCTCGGTTCCGCCAAATCCGGCACCGGCCACTTTTGGCAGCAGCGCCTGACGGCGATTGCCAATGTGCCGCTGGCAATTGCGTTTATCTGCGTGGTGTTGGCGTCTTTGTCGAAAGACTATGCCGGTGCGCGTGCCTTGCTGGGCCACCCGCTCGTCTCGTTGCTTTTGGTGCTGTTTGTCGGCTCTGGAGTTTATCACATGCGCCTCGGAATGCAGGTGATCATCGAGGACTACGTCCATTCCGAAGGCACAAAAATTGTTGCGCTGATTGGCAATAGTTTTTTTGCGCTGCTGGTTGGTGGCGCTGCCATTCTTGCCATTTTGAAACTCTCTTTCGCTGTTTAAAGGCTGAAAATGTCTGAAGCTTACGCAATTGCAGATCATATATTCGACGTTGTTGTTGTCGGTGCCGGCGGTGCCGGTTTGCGCGCGACGGTTGGCTGCGCCCAAGCGGGTCTACGCACCGCTTGCATCTCCAAAGTATTTCCCACCCGGTCGCACACTGTTGCGGCGCAGGGGGGCATCGCCGCTTCACTTGGAAATATGTCCAATGATGACTGGCGCTTTCATATGTATGACACCGTAAAGGGCTCGGATTGGCTCGGTGATCAGGACTCGATCGAGTATTTGGTGCGCAACGCGCCTGCTGCGGTTTACGAGCTGGAACATTGGGGCGTGCCATTTTCACGCACCGAGGAAGGCAAAATCTATCAGCGCCCGTTCGGCGGCATGACCACCGAATATGGCAAGGGCATTGCGCAGCGTACTTGCGCCGCGGCAGACCGCACCGGCCACGCGATTTTGCACACGCTTTACGGTCAGGCCTTGCGCAACAAAACCGAGTTTTTTATCGAGTATTTTGCCATTGATCTGATCATGGACAGCGAGGGCCGTTGCCAAGGTGTCGTTTGTCTGAAGATGGATGATGGTACCATTCATCGGTTTAAAGCCGCGCAGACCATTCTTGCCACTGGCGGTTATGGCCGCGCTTATTTTTCGGCCACCTCCGCCCATACCTGCACCGGGGACGGCAATGCCATGGTGGCGCGCGTCGGTTTGCCGTTGCAGGACATGGAATTTGTGCAGTTTCATCCGACCGGCATTTACGGCGCGGGCTGCCTGATTACCGAAGGTGCGCGCGGTGAGGGTGGTTACCTGACCAATTCGGCGGGTGAGCGCTTTATGGAGCGTTACGCGCCATCGGCCAAGGATTTGGCCTCGCGCGACGTGGTTTCGCGCTCGATGGCCATGGAAATCTCAGGCGGACGCGGCGTTGGCAAAAATGCCGACCATATCTTCCTGCATCTCGATCATCTCGATCCCGCAGTGCTGCACGAGCGCCTTCCCGGCATCTCGGAAAGCGCCCGCATTTTTGCCGGTGTTGATGTGACCAAAGAGCCGATTCCGGTCATCCCTACCGTTCATTACAACATGGGCGGCATCCCGACCAATTATCACGGCGAGGTGCTTAACAAGGTTGGGGCAAATCCTGACTCTGTGGTTCCCGGCCTTATGGCAATTGGTGAAGCTGCCTGCGTGTCCGTGCATGGTGCCAATCGCTTGGGCTCCAATTCGTTGACCGATCTGGTGGTGTTTGGCCGCGCGGCCGGGTTGCGCGCCGCTGAAACTGTCAAACCGGGTGAAAAGCAGCCTGATTTGCCAAAGGACTCAGCCGATTTGGCGTTGTCACGCCTTGACCATTTCCGTAACGCCAAGGGAGGCACCTCATCGGCGGTGTTGCGAGACAAAATGCAACGCACCATGCAGAAACATGCAGCCGTGTATCGCACCGGCGAGCTGCTTGAAGAGGGCAAAAAACTCATCCACGAGATTTGGGCGCAATCAGAAGATATTTCTGTCACCGACCGTTCGTTGATCTGGAATTCGGATTTGCTCGAGACGCTGGAGTTTGACAATCTGATTGTGCAAGCGGTGGTGACGCTGGAAAGCGCGCTAAACCGTCAGGAGTCGCGCGGCGCGCAGGCACGCGAAGATTATCCGGATCGCGATGACGTCAACTGGATGAAGCACTCTTTGGCCTATGTCGATATTGCCAAGAAGACCATCCGCATGGATGACCGTCCGGTGCACACTTACACAATGAGCGGTGATATTTCGTATATCGAGCCGAAAGCACGGGTGTATTGAAATGGTAGAACTCGCACTTCCCAAAAACTCCAAGGTTATGCCGGGCAAGGTGTGGCCAAAGCCTGCCAATGCCAAAAACCTGAAGGAATATCGGGTTTATCGCTGGAACCCTGAAGACGGGCAAAATCCGCGCATCGACACTTATTTTGTTGATCGCGACGATTGTGGCCCGATGATTCTGGATGGCATCATCTGGATCAAGGCGCATATCGATCCAACCTTGACGTTCCGTCGCTCCTGCCGCGAAGGCATTTGCGGTTCCTGCGCCATGAATATCGATGGCACCAATACGCTGGCCTGCACCAAGGGCATGGACGAGGTAAGCGGGGCGATCAAGATCTATCCGCTGCCGCATATGCCAGTGGTGAAAGATCTTGTTCCGGACCTGACCCGCTTTTATGCGCAACATGCGTCTGTTGAGCCTTGGCTGCACACAACCACGCCGGCTCCGGAAAAAGAATGGCTGCAATCGCATCAAGACCGCTCCAAGCTGGATGGGCTTTATGAGTGCATTTTGTGCGCGTGCTGCTCCACATCCTGCCCGAGCTATTGGTGGAATGGCGACAAGTATCTTGGCCCGGCAGTGTTGTTACAAGCCTATCGCTGGTTGATTGATAGCCGCGACGAGGCCCGCGGTGAACGGCTCGATCATCTGGAAGACCCGTTCCGGCTTTACCGTTGCCACACCATCATGAACTGCACCAAGACTTGCCCGAAGGGTCTGAACCCGGCCAAGGCGATTGCAGAAATCAAAAAGATGATGGTGGCTCGGCAGGTCTGAGCACTGTCAGGTCTAAGCACAGATAAGAAGATTGCGCCTGCTGTCATGCGATGACAGCAGTGCGCTTTTCAGCTTGCTAATGCAGGGCTGCGGAAAACAAACGCTTCTGCAAATCGACAAAAGCGGTGGCAAAGCTCGCCGAATCCTCAAAAGCTTCCTGTGCCCGGGTAAAGGCATTTGGCGCGCGACCAATCAGCTTACCGGTCACCTGATCCGCTTCGAAATTAATTTCAGCGCGGTAGTGCTTGGCCAGGGTCTGCATGGCGCGGTTTGATGCCAGGCAAGACATTACCAATTCGCTGGCTTTGCGGTTTCGAGCCGTGCGGATAATGCGGCCCAGAAGTTCAGTGCCAACGCCTTTGCGGCGATAGTCGTTTTCAACGCTGAAGGCTGCCTCAGCGGTGCGGTCTTTACCGTTTTCGTGCGCTTCAAACAACGGCCGCAGCTCACCGGCGCCGCGCACCACACCATCAACAAAATAGCCAAAAATGACGCTGTCGTGGGCAAAGCACTGGCTGGCATAATTGTTCAAGAATTCGTCGGACACGGCCATGCCGTAGCGGGAATGCCTGCTATCCTGGTCGAGACGCTGAAGGTGATCGCGGAAAAGCCCCTGATCTGCGGGCCAAAGACGCCGGATATATCCTGCGTGAATATGAGAATTATCTGTCTGGGTGGTGTCCATTGCTGGTCTCCGATATGTCTTTTTTGCTATAAGAACGTTCCAACCCCGAAGCATGATATATGCTGCATTGCACAATAAATCAAGGCGGGCAGTTAAATTTCGTATTGGCCTCTGTTTTGCGGGTGAGTTCGACCGTGATGCTCTAATAAAAACTTTAAGCTGACTCTCTGGCTTTGGCCGGGTTTGGTTGTTATGCAAAGCGAAGCCTTAGTTTGTGCAAGAAGACTTGGTTTTTGCAAGCTGTGGCAAAGTGCGACGTGCAATAGAGGCAAATCGGGTAGGGAGCGCAGAGGGTGAGTTTGATCGGGTTGAGCTTACTTGAGTCCTACAGCCGTTTGGTTTCACGCGCGCATCTGGAGCGCGACCCGGCGCAATGGACCATCATCGCGCAGCTGGAAGACTTGCGGCTGAAGCTGGAGCGGCGGCAAATGGCCTCAAAATCCAGCGCGCTGGGTTGGATGTTCGCACAAAAGCGCGAAGACCCGCCGCGTGGCCTGTATATTTGGGGTTCGGTGGGGCGCGGCAAGACCATGCTCATGGATCTGTTTTTCGAGAGTTGCGCGCTGCGCTCAAAAAAGCGGGTGCACTTTCATGCCTTTATGGTCGATGTGCATGTTCGCATCCATGCGTGGCGGCAGGCCAAAAAAGCAGGCGAAACAGGCAATGGTTTTAAGGGTGATGATCCTATAGCGCCGGTAGCGCAGGCCATGGCGCAAGAGGCGCGGCTGCTGTGTTTCGATGAGTTTGCGGTGACAGATATCGCCGATGCGATGATTTTAGGGCGGTTGTTTCAAGCGCTATGGGCCGATGGCGTTGTTGTGGTGGCGACATCGAACGTGGTTCCAGCCGAGCTTTACGCGGGCGGGCTTAACCGGGCGCTGTTTTTGCCATTTATCCGCCAGATTGAACAGCACATGGTCGTGATGCGGTTGGACGCCAGAACTGATTTTCGCTTGGAGAAATTGAAAGGGTCGCCCACCTATCACGTCCCTGCGGATGCTGTTGCGCGGGAAGCGCTGGACGCGGCATTTTTGGCGTTGACCGGGGTTGCCCGGGGTAAGCCGAAAGAAATCGATTTGTTGGGCCGCCGTTTGCATGTGCCGCAATCCGCATCGGGCGTGGCAAGATTTGAATTTTCGGACCTCTGCGAGCAACCGTTAGGTGCTCCGGATTTTTTGGCGCTTGCCCGCAGTTTTCACACCGTAGTCATTGACGATATTCGCGTTGTGCGCGCCGAAGAACGCAATGTCGTCAAACGGTTCATCACCTTGATCGACGCTCTCTATGATCAACATGTCAAACTTATCGTCTCTGCCGAAGCCGAGCCGACGGCGCTGTATGTTGCCGAGTCGGGGCGGGAGGCTTTCGAGTTTGACCGCACCGCTTCGCGTCTGATTGAAATGCGGTCGGTGGATTATCTGGCCTTGGCGCATGGTCACGCTGACTCCGCCAGCTCAGCCAATTCCACCGGTCTGGTCGAGACATGAAGCCGGCTTCGTTCGACTCGACGGATCAACGCATTCTGGACGGGGCGGCGGCGCAAATGCGGCGGTTTGGCACCAAGCGCATGACCATTGTCAGCGTGGCGGCAGAGCTTGGGATGACCCATGCCAATGTTTACCGGTATTTTCCGTCCAAGCTGGCGCTGCAAGATGCAGTTACGGCGCAATGGCTGAAGCCTTTGGAAGCGGATTTGCGTGTGTCCGCAGACTCTCCCGATCCTGCCTATGACAAGCTGGAGCGGGTTTTGCTGGTTTTGCACCGCTCCTACCGTAACAAATTTGCCGATGACCCGCATATTTTTGATTTATTCGCCGAAGCGGTCATTGAGGGGCGGGGCGTTGCCCGCAAACATCGCAATGCTGTGCAAAGCACTTTGCAGCGTATTGTTGAAGAAGGCATCGCGGCGGGGTCGTTTGAAACCAGCGATCATCGCCGCGCACTGGCGCTTATTTTTGATGCAATGCACCGGTTTATTCACCCTGTGCCGGTGCGTATGGATGCCGATATTCCGCGCGCTTTTCTGGAACAGCGCTTTGAGCGGCTTAATACTTTGGTTGTACGCGCCATTGTTACCGGGCGGCCTTAGCCGTATGCGTAAGCCTATGCCTGTTTAACCCACGCGACTATCGGCCTCAAGCACAGAATTTTAACAAAAAGATTACGTTACAAATAACATAATATGTAATTTGTAACAAGGTTATGCGATTAATAATTGGGCATATTTTACGCATTCAAATAATTATAGCCGTTTTAATTCAATATCTTAGTAAAATCACGAGTTGAGATATTCCTCGCAACTACAACTAATCTCTACTTGCGTGCCTTGGCTAACAGAGTCACAAGGGCTGCGAATGTTTGATTTCATCGCTTTTTAAAAAGGACGTATTCGATGTCTCGTAAAAAGATCGCACTCATTGGCTCAGGTCAGATTGGCGGCACGTTAGCTCTGTTGGCAGGCATTAAAGAGCTTGGCGACATCGTCTTGTTCGATATTGCCGACGGCATACCTCAAGGTAAAGCACTCGATATTGCTGAAGCGTCTCCGGTTGAAGGCTTTGATGCCAAAGTGTCCGGCGCGTCTTCTTATGAGGGCATCGCTGGAGCTGATGTGATTATTGTTACTGCCGGTGTGCCGCGTAAAGCCGGTATGAGCCGTGATGATTTGCTCGGCATTAATCTGAAAGTTATGGAATCTGTCGGCGCAGGCATCAAGCAATATGCCCCCAAGGCTTTTGTGATCTGCATCACCAACCCGCTGGATGCGATGGTTTGGGCGCTGCGCAAGGCCTCCGGCCTGCCAGCCAAAAAGGTTGTGGGCATGGCGGGTGTTCTTGACTCGGCGCGCTTCCGCTATTTCCTGGCTGAAGAATTCAAGGTTTCGGTTGAAGATGTTACCGCGTTCGTGCTGGGCGGCCACGGCGACGACATGGTGCCAAGCCTGCGTTACTCGACTGTTGCCGGAATTCCGTTGACTGATTTGGTCAAGATGCGCTGGACCACCCAAGCCAAGCTGGACGCGATTGTTGAGCGCACCCGCAAGGGCGGCGGCGAGATTGTGTCGCTGCTCAAGACCGGTTCCGCTTTCTACGCACCTGCGGCTGCGGCCATTTCGATGGCGGAAAGCTACCTCAAGGATAAGCGCCGCGTGTTGCCATGCGCGGCTGAACTCAATGGCGAATATGGCGTCAAGGGTCTCTACGTCGGCGTGCCGGTCGTTATCGGTGCCAAAGGCGTCGAGCGCATCGTGGAAGTGAAGCTCGACAAGGCTGAAAAGGCAATGTTCGAAAAGTCCGTTGCGTCAGTTCAGGGCCTCGTTGAAGCCTGCAAAGTCATCAATCCGGCGTTTGCCTGATCTATCAAAGAGGAATTCGTGCATGAATATCCATGAATATCAGGCCAAGGCGGTTCTGAAAGAGTTTGGCGTGCCGGTTTCGGCGGGCGTGCCGGTGTTCAAGGCCGACCAAGCCGAGGCTGCGGCAAAGCAGCTTCCCGGCCCGCTGTATGTGGTGAAAAGCCAGATTCACGCTGGCGGCCGCGGCAAGGGCAAGTTCAAGGAAGCTGCCGCTGGTGAAAAGGGCGGCGTGCGTCTTGCCAAAAGCGTCGCTGAGGCTACGCAATTTGCACATGAAATGCTGGGCAATACATTGGTAACAATCCAGACCGGTCCAGCGGGCAAACAGGTTAACCGGCTTTATATTGAAGACGGCTCCGACATCGAGAAAGAGTTCTATTTCTCGATTTTGGTTGACCGCGTCACCTCGCGGGTGTCGTTTGTGGCTTCTACCGAGGGCGGTGTCAATATTGAAGACGTCGCCCATCATACGCCGGAATTAATCCACACATTTTCGGTGGATCCGGCCACCGGCGTCATGCCGCATCATGGCCGTTCGGTTGCCAAAGCGCTGGAACTTTCCGGTGATCAGGCCAAGCAGGTCGAAAAAGTGGTAACCCAGCTTTATACCGCTTTCGTTGCCAAAGACATGGACATGCTGGAAATCAACCCGCTGATCGTGACCAAGCAGGGTCAGATCAAGTGTCTCGATGCCAAAATGTCTTTTGACGGCAATGCGCTTTATCGTCATCCGGATATTTTCGCGCTGCGCGACGAAACCGAAGAAGACGCTAAAGAAATCGAAGCGTCAAAATATGACCTCAACTATATCACCCTTGATGGCACGATCGGCTGCATGGTCAATGGCGCGGGCCTTGCCATGGCAACTATGGACATCATCAAGCTTTATGGCGCGGCTCCGGCCAACTTCCTTGATGTGGGCGGTGGTGCGACCAAAGAAAAGGTGACGGCGGCGTTCAAGATCATTACCGCTGATGAAAACGTGAAGGGCATTCTGGTCAACATCTTCGGCGGCATTATGCGCTGCGATGTTATTGCCGAGGGTGTTATCGCTGCTGTGAAAGATGTGGGTTTGACTGTTCCGCTGGTTGTGCGCTTGGAGGGCACAAACGTCGAACTTGGCAAAAAAATCCTCAACGAATCGGGCCTCAATGTTCTGTCGGCCAATGATCTCGATGATGCTGCACAGAAAATTGTCGCGGCTGTGAAAGCCGTAAAGGGGTCGCATTAATGTCCATTCTCATTGACAAAAACACCCGCGTTATCACGCAGGGCTTCACCGGCAAAAACGGCACGTTCCATTCGGAACAGGCGATTGCCTACGGCACCAAGATGGTTGGCGGCACTTCGCCCGGCAAGGGCGGCTCGATTCATCTCGGCCTGCCGGTTTATGATACGGTTCTTGAAGCCAAAATCGGCACCGGTGCCGATGCTTCGGTGATATACGTTCCGCCTCCCGGCGCGGCGGATGCCATCTGTGAGGCGATTGCCGCTGAAATCGGCCTGATCGTTTGCATAACCGAGGGCATTCCTGTTGCCGATATGATCAAGGTTAAGCGGGCTTTGAGCGGTTCCAAAAGCCGTTTGATCGGGCCAAATTGTCCGGGCGTGATGACCGCGGGCGAATGCAAAATCGGCATTATGCCGGGCAATATCTTCAAGCCCGGCAATGTTGGTATCGTTTCGCGTTCCGGCACCCTGACCTATGAAGCCGTGTTCCAGACCACGCAGGTCGGCCTTGGCCAGACCACAGCCGTTGGTATCGGCGGCGATCCGGTCAAGGGCACCGAATTTATCGAAATGCTGGAAATGTTCCTGGCCGATCCCAAGACGCACTCGATCATCATGATCGGGGAAATCGGCGGCTCGGCAGAAGAAGATGCGGCTCAGTTCATTGCTGATGAGGCCAAGCGCGGTCGTCGTAAACCGACGGTCGGGTTCATTGCAGGGCGCACTGCGCCTCCGGGGCGGCGCATGGGCCATGCCGGCGCAATTATCGCAGGCGGCAAGGGCGGCGCGGAAGACAAGATCGCAGCGATGGAGGCAGCCGGCATACGGGTTTCGCCTTCTCCCGCGCGCCTTGGAACCACCTTAATCGACGTGTTGAAAGGCTAAGATACGGCCACGGAGCGGAATATGGGTTTGATTCATGCGGATTTGCTGCTGACCAACGCAAGGCGCGCTGACCTTGCGGGGCTCAGCGTTGTCGCGATGGCAGATTCCGGTGCTCTGCATCTCTGCATACCCCCTCACGTCGCTTTGCAACTCCAGCTCGAAGAGCAGGAGAAGCGTGAAGTCACATTGGCAGATGGCTCCAAACAGCTGATCTCCTATGTCGGGCCTTTGATGGTGCGCTTTGGCAATCGCAGTTGCTTTACCGGGGCGATGGTGCTCGGAGACGAGGTCCTGCTTGGAGCTATTCCGATGGAGGACATGGACTTGGTGCTGCATCCCTCCGGCCGTTCTGTAAGTGTAAACCCAAAAAACCCCAATATTCCCGCGTCGGTCGCCAAAGGCTTACGCAGTAAACCCCAAGAAGGCCGCTAAAAATGGCAGATCCTATGTCCACATCTTTTCTTACCGGCGCGAATGCCGCTTATATTGAAGACCTTTATGCGCGCTATGAGAGCGATCCGGCCTCTGTGGACGCAGATTGGCAGAGATTTTTTGGCGGCCTCAATGATGATCCGGCCAGCGTCTCCAAAAGTGCCAAGGGCGCGAGCTGGAAAAAGCCAAATTGGCCGCAGGTGGCCAACGGCGAGCTGGTTTCGGCGCTGGACGGCAACTGGGGTGTTGTTGAAAAGATTGTAACGGACAAGCTCAAGGCAAAAGCGGCAGATCCCGTTGCCAAAGCCGACGTTGCAACCGCTGATATCGAACGCTCCGCCCGTGATTCTGTGCGCGCGATCATGATGATCCGCGCCTATCGCATGCGCGGTCACTTGCATGCCAATCTCGATCCGCTCGGCCTTGAGCCGCGCAAGGATCACGAAGAACTGCACCCGTCATCCTACGGTTTCACCGATGCGGACTATGACCGCAAGATTTTCATCGACAAGGTTTTGGGGCTCGAGTTCGCCACAATACGCCAGATGCTGAGCATTTTGCGGCGCACCTATTGCGGCACCATCGGCTTTGAATTTATGCATATCTCCGACCCCGCCGAAAAAGGCTGGTTGCAGTCGCGGTTTGAAGGCGAGGACAAGGAAATCACCTTCACGCGGGAGGGCAAGCGCGCCATTCTCTCCAAGCTGGTCGAAGCCGAAGGTTTCGAGAAATTCATCGATATCAAGTCCACCGGCACCAAGCGCTTCGGCCTTGATGGCGGCGAGGCGATGATCCCGGCGCTGGAGCAGATCATCAAGCGCGGCGGTGCGCTTGGCGTCAAAGACATTGTATTCGGCATGGCGCATCGCGGCCGGTTGAACGTTTTGTCCCAGGTTATGGGCAAGCCGCACCGGGCTATTTTCCATGAGTTCAAAGGCGGTTCGTTCACGCCACAAGAAGTTGAAGGCTCCGGCGATGTGAAATATCACTTAGGTGCCTCCTCGGATCGTGAATTCGACGGCAATAAAGTGCATTTGTCATTGACCGCAAACCCGTCACATCTGGAAATTGTCGATCCGGTTGTGCTGGGCAAAGTGCGCGCCAAACAGGATTTGATGGGTGATATTGTTGAGCGCACCAAGGTGCTGCCGCTGCTAATCCATGGCGACGCGGCTTTTGCCGGGCAGGGCGTCATTGCCGAATGTTTCGGTCTTTCCGGCCTGAAGGGCCACCGCACCGGCGGTTCGGTGCATTTTATTGTCAATAACCAGATCGGCTTCACCACCTATCCGCGGTATTCGCGCTCGTCGCCCTATCCTTCCGATGTGGCAAAAATGATCGAAGCGCCAATTTTCCACTGTAACGGTGATGATCCTGAAGCGGTGGTTCATGCTGCGAAAATCGCCATCGAATTCCGGCAGAAGTTCCACAAGCCTGTCGTCATTGACATGTTCTGCTATCGCCGCTTTGGCCATAATGAAGGTGATGAGCCGGGGTTCACGCAGCCGCTGATGTATAAGAACATCCGGGCGCATCGCACCACGCTGGAAATCTATGCCGACAAGCTGGTGTCCGAGGGTGTGGTAACCCAAGGGGAAGTGGACAAGCTCAAGGCTGATTGGCGCACGCGTTTAGAGGCCGAATATGAAGCAGGCCAAGCCTACAAGCCCAACAAGGCTGACTGGCTTGACGGCCGCTGGTCGGGACTGAAAGCGGCACAAGAAGGTGATGATGACCGGCGCGGCCAAACCGGCGTTGAGCTTTCCAAGCTCAAACAGCTGGGCAAAGCCATCAATACGATTCCAGCCAGCGTCAACGTGCATAAAACCATTCAGCGCATTGTCGATGCCCGCTCCAGAATGATTGAGACCGGCGAGGGTCTCGATTGGGCGCAGGGTGAGGCTCTGGCTTTTGCCTCGTTGGTCGATGAAGGCCATCCGGTTCGGCTATCGGGGCAGGACGTTGAGCGCGGCACCTTTTCGCAGCGTCATTCGGTGTTGATCGATCAGGATACCGAGGCGCGTTACATTCCGCTCAACAATATTCGCGACGGGCAGTCGCGTTATGAAGTGATCAATTCCATGCTGTCCGAAGAGGCGGTGCTTGGCTTTGAATATGGTTATTCGCTGTCAGAACCCAATGCCCTCACCGCTTGGGAAGCGCAATTTGGCGACTTTGCCAATGGCGCGCAGGTGGTCTTTGACCAGTTTATCTCTTCGGGTGAGCGCAAATGGCTGCGGATGTCGGGCTTGGTGTGCCTGCTCCCGCATGGCTATGAAGGTCAGGGGCCGGAACATTCTTCGGCGCGTTTGGAGCGGTTTCTGCAAATGTGCGCGGAAGATAATATGCAGGTGGCCAACTGCACCACCCCGGCCAATTATTTCCATATTTTGCGCCGTCAGTTGAAGCGTGAAATCCGCAAACCGCTAATCCTGATGACCCCCAAAAGCCTGTTGCGCCATAAGCGCGCAACCTCGCGGCTTGAGGAAATGGCCGTTGGCACCTCATTCCACCGCGTTTTGTGGGACGACGCCGAAGTGTTAAAGGGCGAAAAGACCAAGCTGGCGAAGGATGACAAAATCCGCCGCGTGGTGCTGTGCTCGGGCAAGGTCTATTATGACTTGTACGAAGAGCGCGAGAAGCGCGGCATTGACGATGTGTATCTCATGCGCGTTGAGCAGCTTTATCCGTTTCCGCTGAAAACACTGGTGGGTGAACTGTCTCGCTTCAAAAAA
>JAYVYB010000334.1:0-6718 GCA_043784625.1 Methylovirgula sp. | reverse complement strand
GCAAATCTTTACCCGCGCGCCGAAGACGGCCTCCGCTCGATGGCTGCTGTTTTTGCAGTGGCAGCGTCAGGAAAGGCCGAAGGCAAATGGATGGATGCGCGTCCGCCTATGTTTAGAACGTGACATTATCCTCGCGCGTCTACTCATGAGCGGGGGACGTCTGATTTAGATGCGCGGCCCAAAAAAGATAAGGCGGACTTTGCCGAGATGACGTTTTGTCAGGTCCGCTATTGGGGATATCGCTTGTGTAACTCTTGCACCTGTTCCGCCGTTAGCGGGCGGGTTTGCGAGCCGCGCAGTAGCAAAAACAGTTTAGCGGTTTCTTCCAGCTCTTCGGTCGCATATAGCGCCGCTTCAAGGCTGGAGCCGGACACCACAGGGCCATGATTTGCCAGCAAAACCGCGTGATGCTGGCCCGCAAGTTTTTCGACGGCAAGAGCAAGACCCTCGTCGCCCGGCGGATGGTATGGAACCAAAGGCAGCCTGCCAACCCGCATGACGTAGTAGGCAGTCAACGGAGGCAGACAATCATGGGCATCGATGCCGTGCAGGCACGACACCGCCACGGAATGGGTTGAATGCAAATGCACAACTGCCTCACACTTAGCGCGGGACGAATACATCACGCGGTGCAAAAACGCCTCTTTGGTGGGTTTTTCGCCGTCAACGTGGCGTCCGCTTGCATCAATCTTCGAAAGTTTTGCGGGATCTAACGCGCCAAGCGATGCGTTGGTCGGAGTCATGAGCCAACCGCCCTCCGGCAGACTTACCGAAATATTTCCGGCAGAACCAAAAGTGAGACCTCGGTTGAATAGCGACGCGCCACAACGGCAAATTTGCTCCCGCAGCTTGCTTTCGACTGTCATTGCAGCATGCTCCAAGCTTTTAGGAAGAAATCCTGCGTGCCAAAATTTCCAGACTTGAGCGCCAAAGCCAAATCAGGGCCGGAACGACTTAAAGTCCATGGCACACCAGGATCGATTTCCGGCCCTATCGACAAAACCTTAACTCCCAGCGCGTTGACCACGGCCCCGGAGGTTTCGCCGCCTGCCACAAGGATCCGTGAAAAGCCAAGCTCTGGAAGAGCGCGCGCCACATTTGCCAACAAATCTTCAACAGCGTGCCCTGCCGCATCTCTTCCCAGCTTTTTTTGCACCAACCCGACGTTTGCCGGATCGTCGCTCGAGTAAATCAGCGGAATGGCGGCTGTACTTTGCTGTTTAAGCCAAGCCAGAACACGTTCGGCATCAAGTTTGCCCGCTGCAATCTCCAGCGGATCAACGCGGAAAGCCGGATAACCGGTGGTCAACGCGGCTTGCACTTGCCCGCGCGTGGCGGCTGAGCAGGACCCCGCGAGCACAATTGCGCGTCCAGCGGGAGCCGCAATGGCTTTTGGGGGCGGGGTCAACTGTGCCAGCAAGCCAGCGGCGACATAGGCGGCAGGCAAGCCAATTGCCACACCGGACCCGCCTGTGATCAGCTTTAAGCTTGCCGAGGCCGCGCCAATGCTGCGCAAATGCGCATCAGTGAGCGCATCAACAATGGCAATATGCTTGCCTGATGCCGCCTCTCGCGCGAAGGCTTGCTCAATTGCTCCAGCCTCGAGATCGGCATAGGCGACATGACCAACTTCGCCTTCGGTTTGGCGGCGCAACACCCGGCGCAAATCTGAATCCCGCATCGGATTCAACGGATGATCCCGCATCGGGCTCTCTGCCAATGGAACGCCGTTAACAAAGAGATTGGCCATGTAAATTGAGCGCCCTGCCGCCGGAAACGCCGGACACGCAATAGTGAAACTTTCGTTCAGACGGTGAAGCAGCGCTTCGGTCACCGGACCAATATTGCCTTCATCTGTGGAATCAAACGTGGAGCAATATTTAAAAAACAGGCGTTGCGCGCCGTGCGCAATCAACCAGTCCGCGGCGGCCAAGGATTGTGCAACCGCTTCGCCCGCAGGATTTGAACGCGATTTCAACGCCACCACAACGGCGTCGACATTGGCAAGGTCAAGCGGCGAGGTTGGCACGCCATTCGTCTGAAGTGTGCGCATACCCTCGCGCGACAACATCAGGGCAAGGTCGGTTGCGCCGGTGAGATCGTCGGCAATACATCCCAAAAGCATCGTGTGAATATCCTATTTGAGGTGAACTTTATGCTTTCAAATCTGTCGCATTCAGCTTGGCAATGTGGTCTGGCAACATGGGCACATAGTCTTCGGGGCTTTGGGCGGCGGCTACGGCAAAGGCATTTTTAGTGGCATTGCCCATCATATTGACCAGACCTGCCGCGTCAGCCATTGATTCTAAATAGCGCAAATCCTTGAAAGCATTGGCAATGGTGAATTTATGCGCGTCGCGATTGCCATCGAGAGTCCATTGCATGAAAGTTTGGTAGAAACCGCAATCCATGCGCCCGCCGCGAATAACCGAGTCGAAACGTTGCGGGGTGATGCCAACTTTGGCGGAGAGCGTCAGCGCTTCCGCATAGAGCGCGGCATAGCCCAACGACAGGAAGTTATTGAGCAATTTCATCTTGTGGCCATCGCCGACGCCGCCGATGTGCACAACCTTGCCCGCCCATGTTTCCAACACTTGCTTGAGCTTGGCAAAAACTTCATCCTTGGCTCCAACCATGGTATCAAGAGTCCCGGCCCAAGCTTCTTTAGGTGTGCGACCCAAAGGCGCATCGGCATAATCCACGCCTAAGGCAGCGACTTCTGCGGCCAGCGCCAAAGTCGAGTTCGGGTCAGATGTTGAGCAATCAACCACAATGGAGCCTGCCTGAAGACCCTGTTTCAAGCCGCCTTCTCCGCGCAGAATGGTTTCGACCTCACGCGAGCCGGTGACGCAGAGAAAAATAACATCTGACCGCGCGGCAACATCTTTGGCGCTTTTGACCTCTACTGCGCCGCGCCCGATCAAATCGTCAACGGGCTGACGTTTGGAGCGGCCAAGCACAGTTAGAGCGTAACCTTTATCGACAATGTTTTTGGCCATGCCATGGCCCATAAATCCAAGGCCAATAAAGCCGATGCGGAGTTTTGCGGACGTGCCTGACATGGAATATTCCTTTTCTAAGGGGGCGCTGTTGCCACGCGCTTGAATGTTGACGACTTTTCGCTGATTGAAAATCCAAAGCAAAACAGCGTGAAATTAACGTATTTTGATTTTTGCAGCACAATGTTAGCGCTGTCAATTGACGTTTTGTCTTGCCTTTGCGCGATTATGCTGTCTCGCCCACTATAATTTCATAACCGGTATCCACGATGCAACGCTCCGGACGACGCGACAAATTATCCAGAATTTTGTCGACTGCGATTTTGCCGATGAGAAACCGATTTGAGCGCACTGTTGAGAGGGTCATCGGCAGTGCATCGCCCAACTCAAGGCCGTTAAATCCAAATATCGCCAATTTGTGCCGCAGCGCGATTCCCGCGCCCAAACAATGAAACACGCCGCCAATCGCCATGTCGTCATTTGAATATACGGCAACATCAACGGCGGTTTTGTCTGCCAATAGGTTTGCAGTCATTTCACGCCCCGCGAGAGTCGAACTGGGGCCATCGACGATCGAATGGGCGATAACGCTGAGCCCGGCTTCGGACAAAGCCTGACACAGGCCGTCGTAACGCACTTTTGCACGTTTATCTGCCGACCAGTTATGCCCGACATAGCCAAAACGACGGTAGCCACGTTCAATAAGGTGACGCGCTGAGTCATAACCCGCGCTGCGATGAGACAGGCCGACAGCAATATCAATCGGCTCCGGATCTATATCCATCAGCTCCGCAACACGGATACCGCTTTGCAACAGAATTTGACGCGCCGGCTCTGTGTGGTCAAAGCCTGCCAAAATCATCGCAGCTGGCTTCCACGCCATAAGCGAGCGCACAAGTGTCTCTTCGGTATTGATATTATAATCAGTAACGCCGACAACCGGTTGAAAGTCTGTGCCTTTAAGGCCGGCATGGATGCCACGCAGCACTTCAGGAAAAACGATATTGGATAGCGACGGAATGGCAACGCCAATAATGTTAGACGTTGCAGACGCCAGCGAGCCGGCAATCCGGTTTGGCACGTAACCCAGCCGATTGACGACTGCCATGACTTTTTCCCGGGTGCTTTCCGAAATCGGCCCTTTGTTCCGCATAATGCGCGACACCGTGATTTCGCTGACATCAGCCAGTTTTGCGACCTCCGACAACGTCACTTTTGCCTTGTGGTCGGGAAGCCGGGAGCGTTCTTTCATCGCCAAAATTATCCTCAGTATGCTAGATTTTCAGAAATTTGCCTCACCCGGAGAATTGTAACCGCGAAATGTGCCGCTTTACCAGCCTTGTGAAAAGAACCGTCAAAACCACATTGACATCGACTCGAAATATTATGAATATAATCAATGACAGCGCTAACATTACGCTCGGCGTGAATGGCGCAATGAAAAACGAAACGGTTGGGGGACGCCAATGATGACACAACCAAGACTCAAAGCCGCCGTGATTGGCTTGGGCTCTATGGGCTTGGGGATGGCTCAAAGCATGGCAAAAGGCGGCATCGACGTTTTCGGCTTCGACTTAAACCCGCAGGCCATGAAGGCGCTGGCCGAAGTTGGCGGGACTGCTGCAAAAAGTGCCGCAGACGCGGCCCGCGACTGCCAAGTGCTGGTGTCGGTGGTTGTTAACGCCGCGCAGACACGCATGGTACTTTTTGGCGAACACGGAGCTGCAGCACATATGCAACGCGGCGGTGTTATCATTTCCTGCGCGACAATGGCTCCGGAACAAGCGCGCAGTTTGGCAAAAGACGCCGAAGCCCTCGGCCTGTACTATCTTGATGCGCCGATGAGCGGAGGCGCAGTAAAAGCCGCAGCAGGGCAACTGACGTTTATGGCTTCAGGATCAGAAGCAGCTTTTGCCGTCGCTCAACCTGTGCTCGATCTAGTTGCAGGGAAAGTCTATCAATTGGGCGCGGCTGCCGGGGCCGGAGCCGCCTTTAAAATGGTAAACCAGCTTTTGGCAGGCGTTCACATTGCCGCCGCCTGCGAAGCGATGACATTTGCGGCCAAGCTTGGTCTTGATCTCGACAAAGTGTACGAAGTGATTACAGCCTCGGCTGGAAATTCGTGGATGTTTGAAAACCGCGTGCCGCACATTTTGGAGGGCGATTATAGCCCGCGCAGCGCCATTTCCATCTTCACGAAAGACCTTGGCATTATCAGCGACATGAGCCGCCAAGAGAAGTTTCCAGTGCAAATGGCTTCAACGGCACTGCAAATGTTTCTTGCCACTGCGGCGGCGGGAATGGACGGCGATGACGACGCTTCGGTTGCCCGAATGATTGCAAAAATCTCCGGGTTGGAACTGCCACACCTGCATAAGAGCTGACCTATGCCACGTTTTGCCGCCAATCTTACCATGATGTTCAATGAATGGGACTTTCCTGATCGCTTCAAAGCCGCTGCGGACGCTGGCTTTAGGGCTGTGGAATTCTTGTTTCCCTATGATTATCCCGTAGAGCAAATTGCCAAGCTTTTGGCCCAAAATGGTTTGAAACAGGCGTTGTTCAATATGCCGCCCGGCGACTGGGCCAAGGGTGAGCGCGGGCTTGCCGCGCTGCCCGAACGTGCGGCGGATTTCAAAGCTTCGGTCACAAAGGCTTTGGAATACGCGGCCGCAACCAAGGTGCCGTGTCTGCACGTTATGAGTGGACTTGCTCAAAAGTCGGATCCACGCTCAGTCGCTGCCTATCGTGAAGCGCTCGAGTTTGCCTGCGCCGAAGCGGCACCACATGGAATCGATATTCTCATCGAGCCGATAAATCCACGCGACATGCCGGGCTATTTTCTCAATGATTTCAACTTTGCCAGTGACCTGATCAAAGACATGGCTCTGCCAAACCTCAAGCTGCAATATGATATCTATCATCGCCAAATCATCCACGGCGATGTGATGATGAGCTTGGAAAAGCTCATGCCGATCATTGGCCATGTGCAGATTGCTTCTGTTCCTAAGCGGCACGAACCTCTCACCGGCGAGCTTGACGATGCCCGGATATTCCGACATCTGGACGCGCTTGGCTATCGGGGATTTATCGGCTGTGAATACCGGCCTGCCGATGGAACGCTGAAGGGCCTGGAGTGGTTCGGCGCCTACAAAGTTTAATTGGAACAATATTACAAAGACGCCCGCACAACCGTATGCGGGCGTCTTTAGATGTTCAGACGCGCCTCACTTCGGCAGATAATTGCGCCAATAATGCTGCTCTTTAAAGCCGAGAACTTCGCGGATTTTGCGATTTGACAAGGGCGCTTCAAACTTACCCATTTCGCGCGTTACAGGTGTGTTGGGCGCGTATTTAGCCAGAAATTCTTTTGTCGGCAGGTCAGCGGTGATTGTGTCATTAACAGCGTTAAACACCTGATAGCCAAGTCCGTCTTTCTCGATACACAGATGGACAATCTCGCCTAAATCACGCGCATCAATGTAGCTCCACGCGTTACGTTTGCGCATTGGCGGGTTGGCAACATAGTCGGCGAAAGGTGCGTATTCATGTGGTTCAATCACATTGCCGATGCGCAAAGCGTAAATATCCGCGCCATAACGCATGGCAAAAGCCCGTGCGGTTTTCTCGTTCACGACCTTTGAGAGGCCGTACGAGTCCATCGGGTCCGAATCATAGTCTTCTTCGAGCGGAAAGGAGTGATAGTCCTTGTCGCCTTC
>JAYVYB010000333.1:0-4456 GCA_043784625.1 Methylovirgula sp. | reverse complement strand
CAGTCGTGGTTGCTGACAACCATGTCTCCCATCGCCGCGAACCTCATTATAGCGGCGATTTTGCTGGTTTTGGCTTTGATTATCGGGGCGGTCGGCTCTTACATCGCAAATTCACAGCCAAAATCCGAGCCGGTTGCGGCTGCAGCCATCATAGCCGCGCCAATGGCTGCGCGGGTGCTCGCCAAGAATGCAAATTTCGGCACCATTGTTCTAGGTGCGGTTCTTGCTGGCGGACTGATCATCGGCCGGAAAATGGGCAAATCAGGTTAGCAGCCTCAAAGCCGGGTAACACCTTCGAAGCGGAGCCGGGCAATTAGGTTTGCGGCTCTTTGCATAATCATAACATCGCGTATTCACAACTTGACGGAGCAATTTCATGGCGCGCATTTTGCTCGTGGAAGACAGTGAACAAATTTGGAATTTTCTGGCGCGCCGTCTGCAAAGGCGTGGCCATACCGTTATCTTGGCGCATGATGGCGAGCAGGGCGTCGCCAATGCCAAGTCCGGCCAACCCAACATCATCCTGTTGGATATGAACCTGCCGGTGATGGACGGCTGGAGTGCGGCCCGTGCGCTCAAGGCCGATCCTGTTACCGGCACAATTCCGATTATAGCCATGACGGAGCATGTCGCGTCAGGGGCAGCGGAAAAGATTTTGCAGGCCGGGTGCGATGATTTCCATCCCAAGCCGGTTGATCTGGCAAGATTGCTTCATCAAATCGATACGTTGTGCCCGCCGATTCCTGTCGAGACAACCGCCGCAGTTGCCGGCTAGAGACGCGCTCCATGGATATTGTGACCAACCAATTGCTGCGTCAGGCAGTGCCACTGTTCAGGGTTTTGGCGACCTTTCTGCTGATTTTAAGTCTGAGCGCTATTCTTGTTTTGGGCAAAGACGTCTTTATCCCTCTGGCATTGGCGGTGTTGTTAAGTTTTGTGTTGGCGCCTTTGGCGGGCCGGTTGCAACGGCTGGGTGCCGGGCGCGGACTGTCAATTGCCGGGGCAGTGGCGGCTGCGGCTTTGGTCATCAGTTTGGTCGGCTATATGGCCGTGCAGCAAACCGCTGACCTTGCAGCGCAATTGCCGTCGTACCGCCTGACCATTCACAACAAAATTGAGGACGTGACCAAGAAATTTGGTGGCAGCGGTGACTTCTCGCGGGCTTCCGGCGTCATCGGCGAGGTATTGGCCGATTTGCAAAATTTTGGCACCGGCGCGCCGCATCCGGTTTCTTCTGTGATGGTCAAGCCCGAAGAATCCAGCGGGCTGGCGCGCATCGGGTCGTTTGCATCACCGCTGCTGCACGTATTTGGCACGTTCGCAGCGGTGTTTTTGTTGGCTGCGTTCATCCTCAGCGAGCGGGAAGATTTGCGCAACCGGCTGATCAAGCTGGTTGGCACCGACGATTTGCAGCAAACCACGGCGGCGATGGATGATGCGGCGCAGCGCGTCGGCCGTATGTTATTATCCCAGCTTGCGGTCAACGCAACATTCGGGTTGGCGGTTGGGATAGGGCTTTGGTTTATCGGAATTCCCAGTGCGTTCTTGTGGGGGCTTCTGGCCGGAATTTTGCGATTTGTGCCTTACATCGGGGCCATTATAGGCTTGGTACCGCCACTGCTGGTGGCGTTCGCGTTTGACCCCGGCTGGAGCGCTTTTTTATGGACCCTCGGCATGTTTGCGCTCATCGAGCCCGTGGTTGGCCAAGGCATTGAGCCGGTGTTGTACGGACATAGCTCCGGCCTGTCGCCGCTGGCTGTGGTTGTCTCTGCGACGATTTGGGCGTTTTTATGGGGCGCTGTCGGTCTGGTTCTGGCAACGCCGCTGACCATTTGCCTCGTGGTGATGGGGCGGCACATATCGCGGCTTGAATTTATCGACATTTTGTTGGGCGATAGTCCGCCCTTGACGCCGGACGAGATGTTTTATCAGCGGATGTTGGCGGGAGATCCGCGTGAAGCGCGCCAGCACGCGGTGAAATTTTTGCAGCAGCGGGCCCTTTCCACTTATTACGACGAAATTGCGCTTGTCGCCATTCGCCGTGCCCACTCTGACATTATCCGCCACAAGGTTGCAGACGAGCGGCTGGCGACTTTGCTCCAATCGACCGATCAACTGGTTACGTCATTGGATGCGGTTTCGGACAAGCCGCTATGGCGTCGGCGTATGGATGCTGAAACAGCGGCGGCGTTTCAAAAAGTGCGGCAGGACAGGCCCACGTCGCGGCGGATGATTGCCGCAAAAGACTTGGGTGCAAAGTGGCAAAGTCAGACCCCGATTGCGGTGGTTTATGGGCAACATCCGCTGGATGCGGCCGCAGGGCGAATGCTGTCGCAAGTGCTAACCCGGCAGGGTTTGCGCAGCCGCGCTATTTCAACGGCCGCCGCAGCGGCTGCCTCCAAGGCCGAAGCGTCCGGCGTGGCGCTGGTGTTTTTATCGTTTGTTGAGCCGCTCAGCACGTCGCAGTTGCGCGCCGCCAGCATGGCCGCGCACCGGCGTTGCCCGGGCGCACGGGTTGTGGTGGTTATCTGGCAGGAGACGGACGCCGATCAAGTTGCGGAGTTTGCCACAAAGATGAAGGTGGATCGCGTGGTCACCACAACGTCAGACGCGCTGGAAGTGGCGATGGCTTACAGTTTGGCCAAAGGGTGACATCGAGCCCGACGAACTTTCCTGTCCGTCGATTACGTCCACCGTCGCTCAGTCTTGCGCCACTGCGGCTCCCACTCTGTCGGCCATGACAGCGCCGCGCGCGCCCAAAGGTTTCGGCTCGCCCATCGTCGTGTCTTGCAGGGTTTGGTGTTCCAGCTCGGAATTGATTTGAGCGCCAAGCAAAACCACAGCCGCCGACAGCCACAGCCACGTCATTGAAACCACCACGGTTGCCAAGGAACCGTAGCTGGCGGAATAATTTCCAAGCGAACTCACATAATATGAAAACGCAGCCGAGGTTATCGCCCATGCGGCAGCCGCCATGGTCGCGCCCGGCAACACCCAGCTAAATTTGGGCGCACGACGGCTGGGGCCGATCCAATATAAGGCAGCAATCCCAAGGACGGCCACAACATAAAATGCCGGCCAGCGCGCCAAGGTCAGCACCCAGGCCAATTGATGGTTGTAGGGAAGGAACGTCAAGGCCACAGGCACCGCCGCAATGGCCAGCAGCGCCAACATCAGCACAATAACAGCGCTGAAGGTCACGCTCAGCGAAACCAGATTGAGCCAAAGAAACGAACGCTTTTCGCGCTCGTCATAGATTACGTTCAAGGCGTCGAACAGCGACTTGATGGCAGCGTTGGCGCTCCAGCCCGCCAGCAGAATCGAGACGACCAGATTTAAAGACAGGCTGGCATGCGGCTGTGCGGCTAGCCGGGTCGCCTGCTCGATGATCAGGTCGCGCGCCGAGTTCGGCAAAATGCTGGTAAAGGGCTGAATTTGGCTGACCACGCCGGAAGGATCGCCGATCAGGCCATAAATCGAAATTAATACAGAAAGCGCCGGTACGATTGCCAACAGCGCATAGAATGCCACGGAGGCCGCAAACGACAGCAGACGGTCTTCGCTGGCCTCTGACACCGATCTCCAAAAGACATCTCTCCAGCCTAGCCAGGTCATTTGATGCGGCTGAGAGGCAAACCGTCCACGTTCAAATGCATCTCCGCTGTGAAGATTGGCGTCCTTGCGGTGTTCAATAAAAAGGCCTGCCGCTATGCCCGCCACTGCCGCCAAGGTAATGTTTTTGCGACTAAGCATCGTGCTCTCCAGTGCGACTATTCGAGTGTTGTCTAAAGTAACGTTCTAACGAAAAAAGTTGGCCGCAGAGGGCCAACTTTCAAATATCAGGGGATGAATCGAAGTGGCCGATTAAGCTGCAAGATTGACCTTGGAGGTGGCAATCGCGGTCATCTTGTCGTCAGCGGCATATTCTTCTTTAAGCGTTTGGCTCAAAATACGGCTGACTTCGGTAAGGTTCAGTTCCTCTGCCCACACGCGCAAAGTTCCGTAACGGGTGATTTCGTAATGCTCAACAGCTTGGCAAGATGCGATCAATCCGGCATCGCCGACAGGGCTATCTCCGAATTCTTCGCCGACTTCGTCGCCTTCCTTGAGAATACCTTTGATAGCTTCGCAGGGCACCGAGACAGGCTTTTTGCCCAAAAGTTCGAAGACCTTCTCAAGACGCGAAACGTGGGTGGCGGTTTCGCCATGATGCGCTTCAAGAGCTGCCTTCAGCTTGCTGTCTTTGGCGGCCTTCACTAATTTGGGCAAAGTCTTCAGAATAAGCTGCTCGGCAAAATACAAATCCTTGAGCTGGTGCATGAATAAGTCATTTAGGTTTTTTGTCTGTGTTGTCATTGGTTTGATCTCCGGTGTTTGGGTCTAATCTCCGGTGTTTGAAAACATTTGCCGGATGCGTGTCCGGTCTCCGGCCTCTATCGCTTGGGCCGGGCACTGC
>JAYVYB010000332.1:0-11880 GCA_043784625.1 Methylovirgula sp. | reverse complement strand
CCGGATTATTTCGCCGCAGTGCGTGAGATCATGGCGATGTGCGTGGTGTTTCTTCCCAGTGACGATGATATCGCGGCGTTGTTCCCCGGCAAAAGTCTTGAAGCTTTCGCGCCCGCGCTGTTCGCGCTTGGCATCGAGCATATTGTGCTGAAACGAGGGGCGGATGGCTGCCGCGTGCTCAGCTCCGGCGGCGAACATTTCGCTCTCGCGGCGCACGCTGTTGATGTTTTGGACCCCACCGGCGCGGGCGACTGTTTTTGCGCAACATTTGTCACCCTGCTGGCTTCAAAGCGATTTTCGCTGGAGCAGGTTTTGCAAAGAGCTAATGCTGCGGGCGCGCTCGCCGTTACCAAAATCGGGCCAATGGAAGGCAACAGCGATTTAGCTACGATTGAAGCCTTTTTGGATGCGCGCAAATGACGAGCTTGCAGAACATTATCGCCGCAAACCGCAGCGGCCAGACGCGCGGTATTCCTTCGTGGTGCACAGCGCATGCCGAGACGTTGCGCGCCATTTTGCGGTTTTACCGCGATGATGCTGCGCCGATCCTGATTGAAGCCACCTGCAATCAGGTCAATCAGTTTGGCGGATATACCGGAATGACACCCGCCGGTTTCAGGACGTTCGTCGAGCGTTTGGCGGTTGAATGTCAGGTTGATCCGCGCCGTATTATTCTTGGCGGGGATCATCTGGGGCCAAATCCGTGGAAAGATTTGCCAGCGCGTGCGGCGATGGAAAACGCGCGCCAGCTGGTGAAAGCCTATGTTGAAGCCGGATTCACCAAAATCCACCTTGATGCCAGCATGGCCTGTATCGATGACATCGCCTTGAGCGAAACAGAAATGGCGCGGCGTGCCGCAGAGCTTTGCGCCATCGCCGAGGCTGTTGGCAATGATGCTTTAAGCTATGTGATTGGCACCGAGGTTCCGGTTCCGGGCGGCGAAACCGAGGTGCTCGCAGGCTTGGCGGTTACCAGCCCGGCGTCCGTGCGTCAGACTTGGATGCAGCATCAACAGGCCTTTGCTGAGCTGGGGCTTGGCGGCGCACAGAGCAAAATCATCGGTATGGTGGTGCAGCCGGGCGTCGATTTTGGCAATGAACAGGTTTTTGACTTCAACCCCTCGCGTGCGGCCGATCTGAGCGCAAGCCTTGCGGTAATGACCGGTGTGGTTTTTGAGGCTCATTCCACCGACTTTCAACCGGAGACCGCGCTTGCCGCGCTGGTGGCAGCGCATTTTGCAATTTTGAAAGTGGGGCCGGAGCTGACCTTTGGCTATAGGGAAGCCATTTTTGCCATGGCGGCCATTGAGCACCATCTCAAACCAGCGACGCCTTCGGATGTCATCGATGTCATTTCGCGCCAGATGGATGCGCATCCCAAAGATTGGCGCGCCTATGTGGCAGAAGGCGAAAACCAACAGCTGTTGAAATTGTTCGGCCTCAGCGACCGTGTGCGGTATTATTGGCCAAATCCGGCGATCAAGGCTGCCGTGACCCAGCTATGCGCCACTATCGACACTGCGGAAATTCCAGCCGGTCTGCTCTGGCAATATGCAGGGGCGGTGCCTGAGAGCAAATTGCCGCTCTCAACCCGGATCATTGATGCGAAGGTGCAAAACATCGTGGGTCGCTATCGCCGGGCGTGCGAACTTCAGGTCTGAGATTTTAGCTGCCCGACCCAAGCCGCCAGTTCGTGCAGCAAAACCGGTTGAGATGTATCTATTTCAAATTTAGGAAAATCGCCAAGCGGTGTGGCGGTGCTGGCCAAGGTCAGGAGTTCGGGCACGTAATCCAACCCGAGATGGCCGCCGCTGCGCGCCTGCACCCGGGCGGCATAGCGCGAGCCAATGATTTCGGGCGGTGCATGGCACCATATCTCGCCAATAGTTTGCAACTGCGCGCGTGCGATGTGCGCGTCCAGAATTTCGCGCGGTTGAAACCCGAACCACGCATCAATTACCACACCGTTGCCTAGCGGGAAGTCTCCTATCTGGGCAAAAATGGCTTGATACGACGCGCGGCCAAGTTTGCGGTTATAATCGCGGTCACCCGTGCCCAATTGCGCAAACAGCGCCTCTTTTACGGTATCCAAAGCCAGTAACGGCCAGCCGGTGAGCGTCGCCACCTGAGCAGCAACCGTGCTCTTTCCGGAAGCGGGCACACCGTTTACGAAAATGGCGGTCTTCATCCCGCCCGCTCCATGGCAAACAGCGCAGCGCCGATCACCCCGGCGTCATCGCCCAGCGCTGCCGGGACAATGGGGCATTGGTACCACGGTGAGGTTCCCGGAATGGCCTCAAGCGCGCGGCAGGCCGCGGCGCCCAAGCCACCACCTAGCACCACCAGTTCCGGGTCAAAAATCGCGACCAGGCTGTCAATGCCCGCCCGCAGCGGCTCAATCCACTTGCCCAGAACTGCGCGAGCGACCTCGTCGTTTTGCGCCAGCAGGGACTCAAGAGTTGTGCTTGCCGCTAACCCGCTTACCTCGATCAAACGTCCCAGAGCGGTTCCGGAACTGTAAGTTTCCAAACAGCCTTTGCGCCCGCACAGGCATACGGGGCCATGTTGGTCAATCGTGACATGGCCGAGTTGGCCGGCAGTGGCCTTGCCATGAACAATCTTGCCTTCCAGCATCAACGCGCCGCCTATTCCTGTGCCAATGGTCAGCATAACGATGTGTCGATGGGTACGGGCGGCACCCAGCCGCGCCTCGGCAATCAGCGCCATACTGGCGTCATTGTCATAAAACAGCGGGCGATTGCCGCATCTGCGGATCAAATCCGGGATGGCGGTGCCGGAGAGATTGATATAGCCGCCGGAGAGCACTTCCCGCGTGATGGCGTTTACGCGTCCGGGGATGCCAATCCCGATGGCGATGGTTTTCGGGTTTGCGACCTGTTCCACCAGATGCTCAATTTGTGTCACGAGCTTGGCCGGTGATTTATCAGTCGGTTCAATCAGCCGCTGCAAAATCTTGCCATCCGGCGCAATGCGGGCTGCACGAATTTTTGTGCCGCCGATATCAATTCCAATGGCATTTTGCATGGTGGGTTGCTCAGGCGGTCATCACGGATTTCCGGCAATATTTGTCAAGCAAAGCCTGAATTTCCTTTAAACGTGGCACAGCACGGGTCAAAATCAACTGTTTTTGCTCGGCGCGGTCAAGCGATACACAGTCTTTCCAAAGCGAGCGGCCGGCAATAACGCCCGATGCGCCATTCTGGAGAGAAATTTCAACCTGGCCTTTGAAAGTCTGATGATCAACGCCCGCCGACAGCACCGACCATGGCACATGGCCCGCCATTTTGGTGATATTGGCGCAGGCTTGCGGTGTGCCGGGATAGGGAATTTTCAAAACTTTCGAGCCCAATTCGAGGCAGATTTTTGAACCGCCTTCGATCAGCGACGGGAACTTTTGTTTGTAAACTTCGGCGCTTTCACCCGGCATCGGATAGGTCAGGAACTCAACCACCAGCAACAAGTCTTCTTTGGCAAAATCTGCAATGCAGTTACGGATAATTTCAATATTATGTCCATTGGCCTGCGGATGATCGGAGCGCAGATAAACCATAAGCTTGCCGCCGGTGCCGCCAAGCTCGCGCACACGGCGCGCGGTGACGCCCGGAACCAGCTTGGAGAGATAATGCCCTTCCGGGGATGTGTCATAACCCGAAGCATCAAGCCCGATTAACAGCGCGACGTCGCGCGGCAAAGCGCCTTCCTCCACCACGCGCGGCACGGCGCAAATCGGATCAAGCAGCACACAGGGAGCCTCGCTGGCCAGAAATGCTGTAATGTCACATTTTGTGTCGCCAAGCACATGATCGGTTATTTTTGCCTGCTCGGCCGGGTCGCTGTTCAAAAGTTTGCGAATGCCGCCGCGCTGGTCGCAGGCGATAACCATGATGGCGCCGTTTTTACCGCAGATTTGCTGATAGCCGCGCAATTCGGCAGTTGTCATTTTCGTCATAGTACCTCCGCAAACTTTACGCGCGACAATATAACTTTCTGAGGACTTGACCAGCATTTTAACGCTCGCAGTGAAATAATTTTACACGCGCTTATTATTGGAGGTCTACGCTTGTTGAAAAGCGATCAGACGACTAAGTTCGAGACACGATGCCCGCCGTCGAATTATGCGTTACTGACGACGCGACGGGCACAGATGCGAAATTTGCAATGCGCTTTTGCCGTTGTTTAGGCGCGCCAAAAGGACTTATCTTGAAAAATATTGTGCTGATCCGCCACGGACAATCCACCTTCAATGCGCATTTTGAGCAAACCGGCGTTGATCCGGGACATCGCGACGCCCGCCTGACAGAGCTTGGAAAAATGCAGGCGGCAAAGGCGCGGGATTTGCTGGCGGAGCGGCACTTTGATCTTGTGGTCAGTTCTCCGTTAACGCGGGCGTTGCAAACATCCCAGGTGATTTTCAAAGATCGTAAGCTGCCGTTTCACGTTAATGACACCCACCGCGAGTGGCTGGAGGGTATCGCCGAAGTGGGTCGCCCGCCCGCCGAACTCCAGCGGGATTTTCCGCATCTGGATTTTTCTCATCTGGCAGACCCGTGGTGGCACGATGAGCCGAACTCCGCCGCAGCATTTTCCCCCGAGCCGCATGCGATATTCGTTAAGCGGGTTGCCGCGTTTAAAATGTGGCTGATGACCCACCCATCGTCGTGCATTGCGGTGGTTGGTCACGGCACATTTTTCTCGGCCTTGACCGGGAGATGGCTGCAAAATGGCGAGTTCATGGATTGGGCGGGCTAAAGTGAATGCAAACAAGAAAACAGGAAACCTTCTTATACCCTGTCAACCCAGCAGGATCCGTGCCAGTTGCGGCCTGATCAGACTTTACCCACGCCTTGGTAGGTGAAGCCGCGGCGGCGGACGTCCTCGCTGCGGTAAATGTTTCTCAGGTCAACCAGAACGGGATGCGCCATCAAACCCTTGATGCGATCGAGGTCCAGCGCGCGAAATGAGTCCCATTCGGTGACAATTGCCAAGGCTGATGCCCCGGCAACACAATCATACGGATCCGAGCAAAATACGGCGTCAGGCATCAAATCGCGCGCCTGCTTCATGCTTTCAGGATCATAAACCCGCAATATCGCCCCCGCTTCTTGCAAGACTTTGACAATCGTTAGAGACGGCGCGTCGCGCATATCATCTGTGTTGGGCTTGAACGCCAACCCGAGCATGGCGATGGTTTTGCCGCGCACGTCACCGCCGCTGGCCAGAATGATCTTTTGCGCCATTGCCGTCTTGCGGCGGTCATTGGCGCTGACAACGGCCTCGACAATCCGCAAAGGTGAGTTCGCATCCGTGGCGGTTTTCACCAGCGCCAAGGTGTCTTTGGGGAAACACGAGCCGCCATATCCGGGGCCCGCATTCAAAAACTTGGCCCCGATCCGCTTGTCGAAGCCTATGCCGCGCGCAACATCCTGCACATCGGCTCCGACCACCTCACACAAATCTGCGATTTCATTAATGAAAGTGACTTTCATCGCCAAAAAGGCGTTTGCCGCATATTTGGTTAGCTCCGAAGTGCGCCGGTCGGTAAACATCAATGGCGGCTGATTAAGCGATAGCGGCTTGTAAAGTTCCCGCATAATTTCGCGCGCAGGCTCATTCGAGGTGCCGATCAAAATACGGTCCGGGCGTTTGAAGTCCGAAATTGCGGCCCCCTCGCGCAAAAATTCAGGATTAGAGACCACTTCAAAAGCCGCATCCGGGCGGGCTTGGCGTATGATCTTTTCAACCTCGTCGCCTGTGCCCACCGGCACAGTGGATTTGGTTACAACAACCGTGAACCCGTTAAGCGCCCCGGCAATCTCCCGCGCCGCATCATAAACATAGCTGAGGTCGGCATGACCATCTCCACGCCGCGAAGGGGTGCCCACAGCGATGAAAACCACTTCGGCCTGTTTGACCGCTGCTGCGAGATTTGTCGAAAAATGCAACCGGCGCGCCTGCGCATTGTTGTGCACAATTTCTGCCAAGCCGGGCTCATATATCGGCATGATGCCTGCATTTAGAGCGTTTATCTTTTCCGGATCTTTGTCGACACAGGTGACCTCATGACCAAAGTCTGCAAAGCAGGCCCCTGAAACCAGTCCGACATATCCAGAACCTACAATAGCAACGCGCATGGGGCTTTATCTCTCTAGCTCTAATAGTATTTCGGATGTTGGAAAATAGTGGCTAACCATAAAATGCGACATTAGCAATTTACAGTGACATTGCGCGCCGCCGCAGCTTTTCTTAAAAAGAACTTCGGTCTGAAGCGCCAATAGTACCTTTAGCCAGCGAGGTGACGTCTTCATCATTGAGCAGATTTGCGCAAAACCACCAGTGTCTGCGTTTGTTACACCGCGTAATAATCCATGTACCATTTTGCAAAGGCTTGCACGCCTTGCGCCACAGGGGTTGACGGGCGGTATCCGGTCAGTTTTTGCAGCAAATCGGCATTGGCAAAGGTTCCGGCCACATCGCCCGGCTGCATCGGTAAATAGTTGCGCACGGCCTTTTTGCCTGCCGCTTTTTCGAGCTCTTCGATAAACTCCAATAATCCGCTCGGCGTGCCGCCGCCAATATTAACAACGCGGTGCGGCGCGACGGGAGAGAGCGAGTCGTGCGGGTCGAGTGCGGCTCCAGCTTCGGGGCGCTGCGGCGGCGCAGCCATCAGGCGGGTGATTGCCTCAATCAAATCATCGATATAGGTGAAGTCACGAGACATGTTGCCGTGGTTGTAGACATCAATCGGTGTCCCGGCCAGAATGCCTTTCAAAAATTTCACAGGTGCCATGTCGGGGCGGCCCCAAGGCCCATAAACAGTGAAAAACCGGAAAGCCGTGGTCGGAATATCCCAAAGATGCGCATAGCAATGCGTCATGTTTTCTGTGGCTTTTTTGGTAGCTGCATACAGCGTCAGCTGATGATCGGCCCGGTCGGTTTCGCAAAACGGCATTTTGACATTTGCACCATAGGCCGAGCTGGTGGACGCCAACATGAAGTGTTTAACGCGGTGAAGCCGCGTCAGCTCCATAACGTTAAAGGTGCCAACCAAATTAGAGTCGACATAGGCGCGCGGATTTTCCAGGCTGTAGCGCACACCGGCCTGCGCCGCGAGGTGGATGACAATATCGCAGGGCTGATCTTGCCACAGGCGCTCAAGCCCTGTCCGGTCTTCCAGCGCTATGCGGTGGCCCTGAAACCCGTTGCGCACGCTCAACAGCGCATTGCGCCGTTCTTTCAAGGCAAGGTCATAATAAGGCGTGAAGCTATCAACACCAACAACACTGTGGCCATCATCGAGCAGCCTTTGTGCCAGATGAAAACCGATAAAGCCTGCTGTGCCGGTGACTAGAATTTTCATAAGATTTCATAAGCGCTAAGCGCGCTTGAATGCAAGCGGGAGGGTTAGCGCACGGCGCTTATCCGCTTTTTTAGAATAAACAGTCCATTGATTTAAAAATAATCAAAAATGTTCTATTTATCCGCTCCTGTCTGTGGCAGTCTGTCAGCCTCAATAGAACCATGCCTGTCCCGGCATTGATCAGGAAACGCCACCCATGCCAGCAAAACGCCCGACCGTCGCCGATATTCGCGCCCTCAAGGGCAAGCGTCAGATGACCATGCTCTATGTCGAGACTCTGGACGAGGCGCGCGCCGCCGCTGCCGCTGGAATCGATATGCTTTCCATTATTGATCCGGTCTGGACTCCGGAAATGCGCGAAGCCGCTGGCAGCTGCTTTGTTCAGGTTGGGCTGCTTTATGGCGAACTCTGCACCTATGAAGACTATTTGCGTGCCGCCCACCGCACTTTCCGCATCGGCGGTGATTGCGTCTATTGCGCTGCGAGCACGCAGACCATCACAAAACTCGCCGCAGAGGGTATTCCTGTCGTCGGTCATGTCGGCTTGATACCTTCCAAAGCCACATGGACAGGCGGCTTCAAGGCTGTTGGCAAAACGGCGGAGTCGGCGCTTCTCGTCTATGAGCAGGTTAAGGCTCTGGAAGCGGCAGGGGCGTTTGGTGCGGAGCTCGAATGTGTGCCGAACCGTGTTGCCGCCGAAATTTCCAAGCGCACGTCGCTGGTCATGCTGTCGATGGGCGCAGGCACCGGCGGGGATGCGCAATATTTGTTTGCCGAGGATGTGCTGGGCTGCACACGGGGCCATAAGCCCCGCCACGCCAAGACCTATCGCGACTTCAGCGCGGAATATGCACGCCTGCAAAAGGAACGCATTGCAGCTTTTGGTGAATTTCGCAGCGACGTTGTTTCGGGGGCCTATCCTGCCAAAGAACACCTGATTCCGGTTGATGATGCCGAATTTGCCGCTTTCATGGCAAAACTAAACGCCTGAAGTTTAAGGCTCCAAACGGGCCAAGTTCGAGCCTGTAAGCGTTTTATCTACCAGATTAGCAAAAGCCCGCGCCTGATGCGGGCTTTTTTGCGGTTTGGAGCGCGCATTCATCGGCAAAATAAAGTCTCTGCCAAAATTTGATTCAAGCATTTACAACTGATCAATTTAGCGCATAATGCAAAAATTCAATGTATAGAAAAAACCAAGTAAGTATTGGTTCATGTATAAACAATCCGGACTTCTGGCGCTTAATCCACTTCAGAACACGCCACCCGGATATTGAAACAGTGCGAAGTAGCCGTTTAAGGCGCTACGCCGCCACTTACGTAAGCTCAAGTGTCATAAATCGGTCAATTTTAAAGAAAACATCTGGTGTGACAAGGTCATTCTCTCAAAGAATGCCATATCGGTTCTTATGTTTCTAAAAATGTAAAATTTCGATCAAGCGATACTGAATACATCAATAAACTTTATAGAAAATTGTAATAGACTTAAATGTTCGTCTTAATTGTGCGTTTGCGCACAGTTGTGACTTTAATCCTATGGTTTTTGAGATCAAGCATCGCTGCACCAGTTAAATCGCTTGAAACTTAAAGTCTAAAAAGCGCTGCTGACATGATCGCATAAACAACCCGCGCAAAGACACCCGGCAAGACCGCTGCGCAACCAAAGGAGAGCTTGAATGGGTAGCAATTCAGACACGGCTTTTGATGACGGCGACCAGCTTGATGCGATGCTTCGCGACTCCAAGGCGTTGGACAAGCGGCGAAATTCTTCCATTGCGGATGCCCGTGCCATTGTTGATGAGTTTTCCAATAAGAGCGAAGACGGTGCCTGGCCAAATCTCAACCGTGCCGAAGTTGCTTCACGCTTGCTGGATTTGATCAGTTCGGCGGACAGCGACGCCGATGGTCAAAGCGATCAGGCGGGACGGGCGATTTTTCAAGGCGCTCTGAACCTGTGTGGTCCGGCAGCATTTTTCCAATGCGTCATCAAGCGGGATCCGGTGATGTTCGCCACTTTCGCCACCGGCCTGTTTGATATCGGGCAGGGAGATCTTGGTTCGCTGCATGTTGAGCCCAACGGGGACATCATCAACACCGACTACGCCGGGCTGGTTCCGCGCATGAACGGGCAGGTGTGTCCTCAAGCAGACTGGATGGTGATGGGCGCGCTGCGCAATTCCACCAATGCCTTTTGGACAGGGTCGTTTCACGGCACGTCGAGCGAAGTTATGGCCGCCGGAACGCGCCCGGGTGAATTGGCAGACTGGCTGGAGCAAACCGGGATTTATGCCTCGGTGAGCAATGAAGCCAATTGGATGCAATCGAAAGGCATCCCGCATGCGACCAATTTGCCGGATTATGACGGTGTTGACCTGATTAGCCTGATCAATGCTGATTTAATCAGCAATGCCCGCAATCTTCCGGCAGACTCGTCATGGCCGATGACTGAATTTCCAAATCACTGGGTTGTCATCATCGCCCAGACCATGCCGGAAGTTACTAAGGACGCGGTTTATTTTCCGATCTGGACATGGGGCAGCGCGATGACGCTCGATGTTCCCACCAAATCGTTCGTGCAAAATTATTACGGTGCTCTGGTGTGTAAATTGCCGCCCGTGGCAAGCGCCTAACCTCGCGGTCACGACGGCGGCCCGTACTTTACCCGCGCTGCCGAACCGCAATTTGAAGGAATGCAAATGTCCTTTGATCCGATGGTGGATATTCCCGCGCTGGCAGATGCTGCGGATGTTTCGAGTTTTGCATGGAAAAACCGCGGTCAAGCCCCGCATGGTTATACGCGCGGCATGGCTCTGGCCTTCGGGCGGGCCTACTGCAACATGACCGCAGGACGGGATGCGGCGTCAGAAATGGCCATGGCAGACAGCGGTGATGGCGACACCGATGCCTTGGCTTGGTATGCCCCTGAATTTGCCGCCCTCAATATGGATAATTCCAGCGCGGGTGCCGACACGCTTCGGCACCTGTTTGTGCTGCTCACCGGCTTGGGTATGCGCGAAAGTTCGGGGCGGCATTGTGAAGGGCGCGACACCAGTACAACAAATACAGGGCCTGAAACCGCCGAGGCCGGACTGTTTCAAGTCAGCCACAATTCAATGTCAGCGCATTTTTTGCTCAAGGCGCTGTTCGAACAGTACAAGGGTCTGACAGATTTTGCCGATGTTTTTAAAAACGGTGTCGTCTGCAGTGCCGCGTCGTGGAAGAACTGGGGTTCTGGCGAAGGTGCGGAATTTCAGGCGCTCACCAAGTCCTGTCCGGCGTTCGCCTGTGATTATGCCGCGCTGGCGTTGCGCAAAATCCGGACGCATTGGGGCCCGATCAACCGGAAGGCGGCGGAGCTGCGGCCCGAGGCCGACGATCTGTTCTCGCAGGTGGCGGCCTATATCGATGCCAATGCCATAACCGAAATTTGATCTTGCAGCCGCAGCCAGCCCAGCTGCGGTTCCTCATTTGCTGCGACTAAAGGCTCCGAATTTACGTTTTGAAGGTGCAAAATGCCGAATTTTGTTCTCGCCTCGATGCAAACCCTGGCCTTAACGCCGCAGAAGGCAGCTTTGCGGCCCGCGTTTCATGCGTCCACTGTGGATGTTGCGACGTCCCCTTCGGTTGCGGAGTTGGCCCGCGCCAGCGCTGCGAGCCCGGCAGCAACCTTGGACGTGACGCCCGCACTTAACCGCGATTTGGCCCATGTCGTGGCGCGGCCGGTGCCAAGCTATATCGGCAAAAACGGCCTCATCGCGACAGATCAGTTGTGCGTGCTTGATCCGATCATGTGGAACCGCATCGGCGATGTTGTTCCGCCCGCGTCAAACGGCGTAACCCGCGACAAGCTCGATTGCCCGTTAACGGACACGGTTGTGGTCAGCGATGTGCTGGTGTTTCAAGGCGCAACCAACGGAGTGTTGTACCATCTGCCGCGCTACAGGCTGGCCACCCACAGCGTCAATGGCGTCGATCAATACATCATCCGCATGGAACACGCCGCAAATGACTGGATTTTGCGGGTTGGCCTCGAAAAGTTTCGCGCCGCCGAAATTCCGGCGGCCACTGTCACATCCGAGTTGGCGCATGATCTGCTGTTGCGGTTGACGTTCAATGTCACCATGGCGGGCGGTGGCATCACCACCAAGGAATTGCCGTTTCAGGACATCGGCGTTACGCAGGATGGCAGTCTGGTTGTCGGCACGCTGCATTTTGCTTCTCCAGCCGAGCGGGATCAGGTGCTGGCCGCGATCACCACTGCCACTGCAGGCGCGGGCCTCCAAATTTCGCGGGCCATTCGCGTTGGAATTCCGGCAACGCCGCTGGGCACCATGCCGGGTGCGCAGCTTTATCGCGCCGTGACGCGCGGCGTGAATATGGTGGCCGAGCCAAATCCGCTGTTTCTCAATCTGGCGCTGAACCGATATTTGTTTGATGGCGATGCGCCTGCCGCCGGAGGCTTGGGCCTGACACCGTTTCAGGTGCAGTGGAAAGACCGCTTCTTT
>JAYVYB010000331.1:0-2571 GCA_043784625.1 Methylovirgula sp. | reverse complement strand
CGCGCGATATCAGCTCCTGCCGCGCAGCATCATATTCCAGCGTTTCGCGCGTTAACGGGCACACAAGAACTTCCAACAAGCGCGGGTCAACCCGGCTTTGTTGGGGCGGAACGGAAATTCCCTGTGCGCTCATCATTGCACCGTACTATGCGGAACCGAGCCGCGCGCCACATCCATTTCGGCAATGGCTATCAAGACTTCGGCGCGGCGTTTCAAATCATGCGCTTCAAGCAACGCCTGTTTTTCTTTTACGCCAAACGGACTCATCATCGCCAGCGCGTTAATCAACGCTTCATTGGGCGCCTCGTTGATGTCTTTCCAGTCAATGCGGAGTCTGTTGGCTTTGGCAAACTGACGCAGCGCTTTCAAAACCCCATCGCGGTCCACCTCAATATCATCGGCGGGTTCGTCAAAATCTTCCAAAAACGAGGTATAATCCACCCTTGCCTGACGGTACGGCTTGGTTGAGGCCACGTTTTCCACAAAGGTAAACCTTGAAACGCCAACCAGCGTAATGCCGTAGCGCCCGTCTCCGGTTTCGTGAAATTCGGTAATCCGCCCGACACAGCCCACCTTATAAAGCGCGGACTCGTCCTCGCCCTCCGGCTGAATCATGCCGATCAAACGGTGCGAACTGAGCGATTCATCAATCATGGTCATATAGCGCGGCTCGAACACGTTCAGCGGCAATTGCCCGCGCGGCAGCAACAAGGCGCCCCCCACCGGAAACAGCGGAATGGTCTGGCTCAAGTCTTGCGGCCCGGTGTAGGGAACATTGATCATGAAAAGTCTTTCACTTTAGAAAATTCAATTGCCTTACCGGTAAAGAACCGTGGAGAGCCGACGCCGACCGTAGATGCTGGCCTCATCCATCACGCCCCAGGCTTCAAAAAATTGCAACAATTGTCTGCGCCCGCCGTCATCATTCCAGGTGCGATCTGCGCGGATAATTTCAATAAGCTGATCCACAGCCGCCTCCCGCTGATTTGCAGCGTTAAGCCCCACGGCCAAATCCAGCCGCGCCTGAAAATCTTTCGGGTTATTGGCAATTGCATGCTCCAACGCGCCCAAATCACCCACAGAACTGGCCTGAACGGCCACATCAAGCGCAGCCTGCGCCGCAACAATAGCCGGATCTTGGGCCTTGCCGTCCGGCACCATGGTCAACACGCTCGCCGCTTGGTCAATTTCGCCGGCCAGCACATAGCTGCGCGCCAAACCGCCAAGAGCCTTGAGGTGGCTTTCGTCTTCTACCAGAACCGAGCTGAACTTTTCGGACGCCAGCACCAAATCACCATTTGCTATGGCGGCTTCGCCTTCCGCAATCAGCGCATCAACATCCGCCGTGAGCGGCCCGACCAGCCGCTCAATAAAGGCCTTGATCTGGCTTTCGGGGAGCGCGCCTTGAAATCCGTCAATCGGCTGGCCTTTTTCAAAGGCAAACACCGCCGGAATACTCTGAACACCGAGCTGTCCGGCAATTTGCGGATGGTCTTCAATGTTCATTGTCACCAGTTTGATTTTACCGGCGGCAGATTTCACCACTTTTTCCAAAATGGGGGTCAGCTGTTTGCAAGGGCCGCACCAAGGTGCCCAAAAATCCACCAGCACCGGCACTTTCAACGACACCTGCAAAACGTCGGCGCGGAAATCTGCACTGGTTGTCGCTTTAATATGGTCAGAGGCCACTTTGGGCAGGCTGGGATCGGACATCAAAAATTCCTCTTCAAATACTTAGATGGGGCAGGCTTTTGGTTTCTCAACCCTGAAGCCGCTTTGCTCTAATGACTGTCAATACCGGATTCGGCGAAAGCGACGATCTCCGGCTCGTGGCCGGTTGCCTTTAAAAACCGGATCAAATCATCGCTGGCAAGCCCCGTAGTCATCGTATTGACCAGCGGATGCACATTGATTCGCTCAAACGCCATCAACCCTGCCTCCAGCACAACCTGCACCCTGTGTTCCGTGTCATTTATAGCGCCAAAAGGCGTCACCGAACCGGGGGCAACGCCCCAGAGCTCCGCCAGCAAATCCGCACCCACAAACGAAACCCGCCCCGATGCGCCAATTTTTTCATGGATCCGCTTCAGATCAATCGTTGCATCGGCGAGGCAAACCAATGCGAAAATCCGGCTTTTCTTGTCTTTGACAAACAGGTTCTTCACATGCGCGCCGTGCATAACCCTGTGAACGTGGCGTGATTGCTCCACCGTAAACAGCGGCTCATGCTCTTGAGTATCAAATGCAATGTTCAGGCTTTTCAAAAAATCGAATAATTGTTCAGGTGTTTTGGCCATGGTTTATCCTGCAAAAGCCGCTGTATCTGTTGGAATTTTCTTATTTGCGACAGCAGTGCTGCAATTGCAACATAGTCTTGAACCACAAAATCATGACAAAGCAAAAGAAAGGCGGTTGCATTCTTCCGCCAAATGCGCCATATACTGCGACAAGTTGTGCTTAGCACAGCTGTTACGGATGCGGGTGTAGCTCAGTGGTAGAGCACGACCTTGCCAAGGTCGGGGTCGAGGGTTCGAATCCCTTCGCCCGCTCCAATATGCTAAGTTGTTGTCT
>JAYVYB010000330.1:0-4247 GCA_043784625.1 Methylovirgula sp. | reverse complement strand
TCTCACCCCTTATGAATACATCTGTAAAATCTGGACAACCGAACCAAAAAGATTCATCATAGATCCAATCCATCAAATGCCGGGACTAAACACCTAGTTATTGGATGTCTTTGGATTGTGATTTGGTGCTGAAGAGGCATCCAATACTCAGTTCAACTAATTGTTTTTATTGTCATTTAAATAATGAGATTTAGAATATACCAACAAATATACCAACAAAATGAAATTTGCGCCTATTATTCTGACAACTTCAGCTTGGCTTCTTTTGGATCATAATGGTAAGCCTCGAATGTTCCATCCTGAATCAGTTCTATCGCTTCGTTGATCTCGTGCAGTGGCACCAAGAACCATTCCCTTGGTTTGATTGGAATGCCGAAACGGTCTTTGATGTCAATTTCAATACGCGCTGGCTTGAAAAAGCGGTGGATCAGGTTTTCTAATTTTGACCGGTTGATGTTGAACAATTCATAGGTGGCAATCACTTCAACTTCTGCCATCAAAAAAGTCGCGTCCAACTTGGCGTTGGCTATGCGGGTTGCAATCTTGCTGCACGTTACACCAATCTTGTGAATGCGTCACGATTGCCGGAAATCAATGGATGATCCGACTTGCTGCGAAGCACATAGACCGTTCCACTTTCTGAATCTGTTGCATCGGCTATGCTGGCGAACAGGGGACCGGCCACAGGATCTCTTATGCGGCGTCCGGCGGTGTCCTTGTAAAGCGCACGCTGGAATGATCGCAACAAAATATCGCTTTCTGTGCCGTTGCTCAAGGCAAGGGTGATTTGCTGGTCGTAAATGTGAGGGCAAAGGCAATCTGGATGCCTCTGCCATTGTTTCATCTGTCAAGAACTTGAAACTGAGCTCGAATTAAACCCGAGCCAAATCTCCGAGTGCCATGATTAGCGGCCCCAGATGCTTTTGATATGGCTTCCAGCGTTTCATGGAGGTTTGATAAATTGGCTGGCGCACCTGCCACCGGCTGATGGTGGTGACAGACCGTTCATTCTCGGTGTAACTCAAACAGGCCGGATCCCAGGGAAGGTTGCAATGTGCAATCAGTTTGCGTGACTGGCCTTCCTGATCTTCCACCAACGCTTCATATTGGCTGTCAAATATTCGCCCCGGCAATACCTTGTGCCAGTGCTTCATCAGCCGGTCATAAGAGCGGTAATAGCGGCCGAGTTTCGATAAATCTGTATTATAAGCGTGGGCGTCGCTGAAGGCGTTCATGTAGCACGAGAGGCAGTTGTCAATCGCGTCGCGCTTGCAATGTATGATGGTGGCTTTGGGGAAAAGCAGTGCGATCAATCCCACCTGCTCAAAATTATGGGGCATCTTGTCAGTGATGCGGGTCGCTTCATGAGAAGTACGCGCAATGAATTTGAGGTATCGCTGGGCCAGCTGCTTTGCTTCCACATCTTTCATCATCTTTAGGCGCGCCGAAAACCTGTCATGGAGTTTCGGCAGATCTCCCAGGAAGCGTGCGATGGCACTCATTTCACCAAGTTCACCGGCACCCGCCACCAGCGGGTGGCTTGAAATGATCTGCTCCGTGAGCGTTGTCCCTGAACGCGGCATGCCCACAATAAAGACAGGCTTTTGCGACGGATCACCAAAGTCTTTCCGTGTGCCCAGAAACACCGGGTTGAAAAGGGCAATCAGTTGGTCGACATGCCGTTCATAGGCGGCGATGTCATAAGCCGCGGCGGAAGGCGCTTTGGCTTTTAGATAATGCCCCATGGCCTCATCATAAAGCCCGGCATCATTGCTCATCTTGGCTGCCGCAAAATGCAGATGCGCAACTTCCTTTTCACTATAGCTTTCATTCTGTATTTCGTTCCGCACCGCTGCAAATTCCGGTGCGTCGGCCGTAAATTTCCGCGTGCTTGAGAGGCTTTCGTAGGACCGCGGAACTGCAACTCCTGCTGCAATGGTTTCTTTTAAAAACCGGTCTGCCTCTTCCATCCGGCCAAGGCTGATTAAGGCTTCGCCATAGGCCGTGCGGGCATTCGCGTTGTCAGGTGCCATGCGCAGGGCTTTCTCCGCGAAGGGCAGAGCCTCGGCACTCCGGCTGAGACGGTTGTAAGCGGTGGTCATCAGCGCCAGTGATTCGACTTGCGCAGGTTTGATGTCGAGGGCTTTGCGCAAATGGATGAGGGCCGCATGATAGTCGTGTAGGTTTACCAGCGTAGAGGCGATATTGTGCCGAATGAGACAATCGCGTGGCAGCCCCTTTACGGCCTTTTCGAGAAATTCCAGCGCCACCGCATAATCTTCGGCCTCCATCGCGATGGTGCCCATCAGGTTACTGGCTTCCGGCATGCCCGGAAAAAATTGCAGTACCCTTTGATAGCAGCGCTCCGCTTCAATGAAATTGCTGGCACGTTGGAGCTCCATGCCCTGTTGCAACATCTGCATAGCCTGTCGCCGCTGTAGTTCTGTTGGTTTGAAAGGCAAAGGATGTTTGGAAGAAACAGCAGCGGTTCCAAAGGGCAAAGTTACTGGCGATGGAACAGGCATTTTTGGCATGATGGCTTCACCATAGCAAAACACCGCCCCTTTGAGAGCGGTGTTTTAAAAATGTCTCTTTTATCAGAAGTTGAATGTCAGGCCCAGCTGCACATTGTGCGAGTTCAATTTTGCACCATTGTACTCGTAGTTGTTACCCTGATTGTCTGTAAAGTTGACGTTGGTCATACCTTTGTAACGATACCCCAAATCCAGATCGATCTTTTCGCTGAGGCTGAATTTGATACCGGCACCTAGCTGATAGGCAAAGGAGGCGCCGGTTCTGCTTGGCCCGTAGCCATAACTGCCGTTAAAACTAACATCGGCATCCGCGAAGCCCACGCCAAGACCGCCGCCTGCATAAGGCGTGAAACTTGAGCCTGTGGGAAGATCCAACCACACGTTACCTAACAGGTAAGTCTGCCGGATTGGTCCTGAAGCGGGTGAAAATGCGCCGCCATTTGAATTATAGCTGTTGGCGTTGTTCGACATGTGCGACAATTCAATTTCAGTGCGCAGGTTCTCATTCCATTTCAAACCAATGGCACCACCGATCAAATATCCCGTGTCTGTTTTTACACTATAATTATGACCGCCGGAGGACACCGTGTTCACATTGTTCAAAAAGCTGGCACCGCCGAATATGCTCACATAGGGCATGTAACCTGAAACAGGCGCAACGGTAGCGTCAGCGGCCAGGCCAGCGGTGGCTGCAAGTGTCAGCGCAGACAGTGAAGCTGCTGCAAGTACAATAAATTTGCCCAAAATAATCTCCTTACGGTTATGTAATATAATGATTCTGAGTTCTGATTAATGTGTTTTAATCACAACTTCAACATTCAATTGGTTAGTTCACTCTTTAGATAATTATTAAGTAGAAGCTGTTGCGCAAATACTACATTTCAAAATGCAAGGTAAAATTTCCCATTGTTTGAGTAGTTAGCTACAATTTAGGTTCTGTTGACATTTATGATTCCCATATGTGGACGGCCCCGTTTAGCACGTGTTTTTTTAGTGATGTTCGGACTGGCGCTTGCAGCCATATGTGCGGCCTGTTTGTGCAGGCCTTGACCTGCGGGCCATGATGAAGTCCGCTTCTCAGGTCCCATAGAAATCAAAGTGCTCGAAGCACGAGGGAAAGTTCGCGGCTATGCCGCTCTTAAACTATTGTTTCTGGTCTTGCGGCAAACTGCAAAAGATTGGATGATGCCACCACGAGAATGGACACCGGCCAAAACCCATTTTGCCATTATCTTCGAAGACCGGTTCTCCGAAGCGTGATGGTCAACCCGGCACCACACACAGATTCCTGACACGCCCGCTGTCCCAATGGCGTAACGACTATAACCACCATCGTCCCCACTCAAGGCTCGGCTGGCTGACGCCATCCGAGTTCGCAAGAACCGCAGCACCTGCGCAAGCAATGGCCATGGGCGCTGCGTACTCTGAGGGCTCCGCGCCCATGGCCATTGCGCAACCAGCCCAACAGGGCATATTCAACCGTCAGAGCGAACTCAAAACTGGATAGAAGTTTGGGGCAAGGTCACCAAAAGCCAAGCTTACCACTGCAAAGTAGGTAAGGAAACCAGACCTTCTAGGCCTACTGCACTTATGAAGCCTTGCGTTGCAAATAGGCTAAGGGTCTGAGGCGAAATAATTGAATCGGGATTTTGGTGGTTGACGCGTGGGATGCGGTCTGATTCATTAGCGGGATGAGCTTGAGCGATCTGAATG
>JAYVYB010000329.1:0-1526 GCA_043784625.1 Methylovirgula sp. | reverse complement strand
CTCGTCACCAAATCGGCAGCGATAGAAACCCTTGTCGATGTCAATCTGAAGCCGTAAAAGGAATGCAGTTCTGTATCCCATCTAAGGATTTTTCATGCCCATTGCTATCGGTCAAAACCTGCCTGCAGTCACCTTCAAAACGCCGGGCGCGGATGGCCCGGAGAATCTCACAACGGAGCAGGTCTTCAAAGGCAAGCGCGTGGTTTTGTTTGGTGTCCCCGGTGCTTTTACCCCCACTTGCCATAAAAACCATTTGCCGGGATATCTCGAAAAAGCCGCAGCTTTTAAGGCAAAAGGCATCGACACAATCGCTGTCGTCGCCGTCAATGATGTGCATGTCATGGCCGCTTGGGCGCGCGTAACTGAAAATGCCGATCGCATTCTGTTTCTGGCAGATGGCAATGGCGATTTTGCCCGCGCGGTAGACCTTGCATTTGACGCAACCATGGGCGGCATGGGCCAACGGCTCAAGCGCTTCTCGATGCTGGTCGAAGACGGCATGGTAAAGAGCTTAAACATTGAAGATTCACCCGGAAAAGCTGACATTTCCGGCGCTGAGGCGATGTTGAAGCAGCTTTAGGGGGCTACTGCGATTCCCGCCGCTTTATAAAACGCGGCGGGGCCGAGCTCAGAAGATTTAATAACCGCCTCGTAGACCCTGCGTGAGGCTACAAAAACGGCTTCATGCCTTCCGTGGCCAAAACGTCGGCGCGTTCGTTAAGCTCGTTGCCGGCGTGGCCCTTCACCCAATGCCAGCTTACATCGTGGCGCTTCACCGCCTCATCCAGCCGCAGCCACAGATCAACGTTTTTCACGTCTTTCTTGTCTGCAGTTTTCCAGCCGCGCGCCTTCCAGCCCTTAATCCAGGTCATGATGCCGTTGCGCACATATTGCGAATCGGTGTTCAAATCCACAGCGCAAGGCCGTGTCAAAGCTTCAAGCGCCATAATTGCCGCCGTTAGTTCCATCCGGTTGTTGGTGGTGTCTTTCTCGCCGCCCGAAAGCTCTTTGGTCTTGTCACCAAATTGCAAAATAGCGCCCCAGCCGCCTGGGCCGGGATTTCCCTTACAGCCGCCATCGGTGAATATGGTCACGCGTCCGTTTGAGGCTTGGCTCATGCCTCCAGCCCGTAGTCGCGCGCGCTTGCCGCTCTTTGGTGGAAGCGCAATTTCTTGAAATATTCCATCGGATCTTTGGGTTTCACCAAAGCGCCGGGGGGCACATTCAGCCAATCTACCAACCGTGTCAGCATGAAGCGCAAGGCCGCGCCGCGCGCCAGAACCGGCAATGCCGTAGTTTCCTCGCCGCTTAACGGCCGCACCATTTGATAACCGCGCAGCATATTTTGCCCCTTGGTCAAATTGAAGGAGCCATCGGTCTCAAAACACCAGGCATTGAGGCAAATCGCCAAATCATAGGCCAACATATCGGTGCAGGCGAAGTAGAAGTCTATCAGGCCCGAGAGCGCACCTTTAAGGAAAAACACGTTATCGGGAAACAGATCCGCATGAATGATACCCTTTGGC
>JAYVYB010000328.1:0-1526 GCA_043784625.1 Methylovirgula sp. | reverse complement strand
CTCGTCACCAAATCGGCAGCGATAGAAACCCTTGTCGATGTCAATCTGAAGCCGTAAAAGGAATGCAGTTCTGTATCCCATCTAAGGATTTTTCATGCCTATTGCCATCGGTCAAAACCTGCCTGCCGTAACCTTTAAAACGCCGGGCGCGGATGGCCCGGAGAATCTCACAACGGAGCAGGTCTTCAAAGGCAAGCGCGTGGTTTTATTTGGTGTCCCCGGTGCTTTTACCCCCACCTGCCATAAAAACCATTTGCCGGGATATCTCGAAAAAGCCGCAGCGTTTAAGTCTAAAGGCATCGACACCATTGCTGTTGTTGCCGTCAATGATGTGCATGTCATGGCTGCTTGGGCACGCGTAACTGAAAATGCCGATCGCATTCTGTTTCTGGCAGATGGCAATGGCGATTTTGCCCGCGCGGCAGACCTTGTATTTGACGCAACCATGGGCGGCATGGGCCAGCGGCTCAAGCGCTTCTCGATGCTGGTCGAAGACGGCGTGGTCAAGAGCTTAAACATTGAAGATTCACCCGGAAAAGCTGACATTTCCGGTGCTGAGGCGATGTTGAAGCAGCTTTAGGGGGCTACTGCGATTCCCGCCGCTTTATAAAACGCGGCTGGGCAGAGCTCAGAAGATTTAATAACCGCCTCGTAGACCTTGCGTGAGGCTACAAATACGGCTTCATGCCTTCCGTGGCCAAAACGTCGGCGCGTTCGTTCAGCTCGTTGCCGGCGTGGCCTTTTACCCAATGCCAGCTTACGTCGTGGCGCTTCACCGCCTCATCCAGCCGCAGCCACAGATCGACGTTTTTCACGTCCTTCTTGTCTGCAGTTTTCCAGCCGCGCGCCTTCCAGCCCTTGATCCAGGTCATGATGCCGTTGCGCACATATTGCGAATCGGTGTTCAAATCCACAGCGCAAGGCCGTGTCAAAGCTTCAAGCGCCATAATTGCCGCCGTCAGTTCCATCCGGTTGTTGGTGGTGTCTTTCTCGCCGCCCGAAAGCTCTTTGGTCTTGTCGCCAAATTGCAAAATAGCGCCCCAGCCGCCTGGGCCGGGATTTCCCTTACAGCCGCCATCGGTGAATATGGTCACCCGTCCGTTTGAGGCTTGGCTCATGCCTCCAGCCCATAGTCGCGCGCGCTTGCCGCTCTTTGGTGAAAGCGCAGTTTCTTGAAATATTCCATCGGATCTTTCGGTTTCACCAAAGCGCCGGGAGGCACATTCAGCCAGTCCACCAGCCGCGTAAGCATGAAGCGCAGGGCCGCGCCGCGCGCCAGAACCGGCAATGCCGCAGTTTCCTCGCCGCTTAACGGCCGCACCATTTGATAACCGCGCAGCATATTTTGACCCTTGGTCAAATTGAAGGAACCATCGGTCTCAAAACACCAAGCATTGAGGCAAATCGCCAAATCATAGGCCAACATGTCGGTGCAGGCGAAGTAGAAGTCTATCAGGCCCGAGAGCGCACCTTTAAGGAAAAACACGTTATCGGGAAACAGATCCGCATGAATGATACCCTTTGGC
>JAYVYB010000327.1:0-3553 GCA_043784625.1 Methylovirgula sp. | reverse complement strand
CAATTGATGGACGATTTGCGTTCGGCGGATGTGGACTTTCTCACAATTGGGCAATATCTGGCCCCTACCAAAAAGCACCATCCTGTCATTGGCTTTGTTACGCCGGACGAGTTCGAGTCTTATAAAACCATCGCCACAACCAAAGGCTTTTTGCTTGTGTCCTCCTCGCCGCTCACGCGCTCCTCGCACCATGCAGGAGAGGACTTTGCGCGGCTGCAGAAAGCCCGCAACGCGCGTGATTTCTCGCAAAAATCCAAATAATGCCCCAGTTTCGCACCGTACGGCGCGTGAAGCACTCGCCTGAAAAAATGTTTGCTCTGGTGGCAGATGTGGAGAAATATCCTGAATTTTTGCCGCTTTGCACCGGGCTTGTGGTGCGTAAGCGTAGCACAGTTGCGGATAAGCAAGTGCTTATCGCTGACATGAGCGTGGGCTATAAAGCCATTCGCGAGACCTTCACAAGCCGCGTAACGCTGGATGAGGCGGCGCTCAAAGTATTGGCTGAATATATCGACGGCCCCTTTAGCGTGATGGAAAATCGTTGGTCATTTAAACCCGACGGGCAGGGGTGTAGCGTCGAATTTTATATCAATTACGAATTCAAAAACCGCCTGCTCGGATTGCTTATGGGGTCGATGTTCGACACCGCTTTCCGTAAGTTTTCAGAAGCGTTTGAGAAACGTGCGGATAAGATTTACGGCAAAAGCTAAACGATACGGCGTATGTGAACACGATACAGCACGCCCATCAATGTGGCGGCAATGCCAAGCGGTAGCAGCGCCCAAACACTCTGCCAAAGCACGGCGGCCAGCGCAAAAAACCAACAAAAATTAAGCGCCGTTTCGGCTAAATTCGCCAATACAGACCCTTTTTGCCGATAGCCAAAGGTTTTGCGCGGGCGCGGTTTTTGCGTCCACAAACAAGCCAACGTGGCACTAAGAGCTGCAACGGTGCAGGCCGCTGTGGTTAATCCGCCCAGATAAAGCGATTGCCGCGCCAGAAAAACCAGCGGCAATAGCATGATCATCGCAACCGGGATCGTGGCGGCGAGTATTTTTGCGCGCAGAATTTGGCTGGCTGCAACAGGGGCAGAGGCAACCAAATCTGGCGCGTCCTCGCCGGAGATGGTGATCCACACCAAGCCGCCAGCCAGTTGTCCGGCTAACATGGCCAACATCGGGGCAAGCCCGGTAGAAGGCGCGCCGGGCAGTTCGGAGCTCTTCCAAAACGCAAAGCCCATCGGAATGATATAAATAAGCTGGAGCAATACCTGACTGATCAGCCACGGGTCCCGCCGCAAAAGGCGCCATTCTTTCAGCATCAGGCTGATGTTTGCGCCGCTCCGGAACGAGCGCGCCTGACGTTGCATCCGCGTTTGCGGCATGGCTTTTTCGGTCGCCCCGGCTATGGCGGCAGCTTTTGCCGCATAGGTGCCGCCAAATAACCAAACCGCTGCGACAAAGCTTAAAATACCAATGCCGACCAAAATGAGCGAGGCGTTCCAACTGCCGAAAACGGCGCGGGCGGGCAGCTCCGTAAATGCAAACTTGCCGGACGCCGACAGATTGGCGAGCGACTTAGCGATGGCGTCCACCCAAGCGTCCGGCAATACCGCGCGCGCTTGCAGCGCAATGAATGCGGACGCACCGATCAACACCGACAATATTTGTCCCAAAACCCGCGTGCGCCGCGGCCCGATGAGGGCGAATAAGGCCATGGTCAAAACCAACCCGGTTGCCGTGGCCAGCAGGCCAAGCGCAGCCATCACCGGATAGGTCAGGAGCCAATGGGGTGAGTCGAAAAAAGCCATCCAATTGGCCAAAGGCAGGATGATAAAACCCCAGGAAAATATCACCGGCACAGAAATGGCCAAGGCTCGAACTGTCAACACGTGCCGCATCGATACGGGCGCAGTCAGCAAAAGTTCGACATCGCCCCGCGAATACAGCGCTTGGGTCACCGAATTGAGGGCTTGAGAAACCATCCATGCAAACAGCAGGCACGCCACTGCGGTCAAGCTGGCCAGGGTCTTAGCGTCGAGGACTATAGGTTCGTTCGAAAATCCAAGCGCAAAGGGAAGCGCAATGAGATGCAGAACCACAAAAACCAGCGCAACCACCAGCGCCACGGGCCAGGACTTCGATTTGCTGGTTTGTTTTGACCGCGAAAGTCCGCGACTCCAGAGGCGCATCTCGTGCCGCATGAGTTTTGGGATGTTCAGGCTTTCAGAGCGCAGCGCAGCATCACTCATGCGGCTGCACCAAAGGCGGGCGTCGAGGCGACCATCTCAAGAAACACGTCCTCAAGCGAAGAGGCACCAGCGGTGCCTGCTTGCAGACGCAATTCAGCCATCGTGCCTTCTGCGCGCAGCTTTCCGCTTTGAATGATGCCAATACGATCTGACAGGCGTTCTGCCACTTCAAGAATGTGGGTGGTGAGAATAATGGTCGCGCCCATCTGCGCGCGCGTCTGCAATAGCTCCTTCACCTGCCGCGCGGCGGCGGCATCCAATCCGGTTAAGGGTTCGTCCAGAATCAAGAGTTTCGGATCATGGATGAGCGCGCCCGCCAGAGCCGCCTTTTGCTTCATCCCGCGCGAAAAACCTTCGCATCGCGCATTGCGTTCGTCCCAAAGGCCCAGTACATGCAACAGTTCATCTGCCCGCTTTTGGGCCACGGCAGGCGCGACGCCCCAAAGTCCGGCGATGAATTCGAGATATTCGAGCGGGGTCAGCTTGTCATAAAGCATCGGGTCATCAGGCAGCCACGCGACGATGCGCTTCGCACCAATCGGATTTTTTCGCGCATCAATTCCGAAAATTTGTATCTGGCCCGCGTCGGGCGCGGTGAGGCCGGCCACCATACGCAGGGTTGTGGTTTTGCCCGCTCCGTTGGGCCCAAGCAGGGCATAAAGCTCACCCTGGCGCACAGTCAAATCAAGCGAGTCCACCGCCGTCTTATCGAAGGCCTTGGCTAAGCCCTTAACAAGCAGGGCGGGAAGTATATCTGTAGACATGGCAAATCTTTCAGCGAAGAATACTGAAGACTAGCCAGTCAAAAATGAAAAAAGCGTGAGTTTAGGCGATCGCGCTGAGGAATAGCTCTAAGGCTTGGTTAACACTGGCAAAACGAACCTTGTCGCGTCCGATGTCACCAAACTGCCGGGCGATATGGCGGGACGCAAACCCGCGGCGCGCCAAACCAAAATGCACCAGCCCGACAGGCTTGGCCGCAGAGCCGCCACCCGGACCGGCAACACCGGTAATCGATACGGCCACATCGGCCAAAGAGTGAGCTATTGCGCCTTCAGCCATAGCCAAAGCGACTTCGGGGCTGACCGCACCGAACTTTGCCAACAGGTCTGGCGCAACATCCAACATCGCAATCTTTGCTTCATTGGAATAAGTGATGAAACCGCGCTCAAAAACGGCGGATGATCCGGCAATTTCTGTGAGCGCCGCGCCCACCAGCCCTCCGGTGCAAGACTCGGCTGTCGCAACTTTCAAACCACGCGAGATGTAGCGTTCAATAACAAGTTGCGCGGTTGGCTCTAG
>JAYVYB010000326.1:0-3514 GCA_043784625.1 Methylovirgula sp. | reverse complement strand
GAAAAAGTACTGAAACTAAAACCCGCGCGCGTTGTTGAGCCTGTTTTACATGATGACGGCAAAATGCGCTGCCCTTGGCCGGGGCTTGACCCGCTTTATGTGGCCTATCACGACACCGACTGGGGGGTGCCCGAATGGGACAGCCGAGCCTTGTTCGAGAAGCTGATTCTGGACGGGTTTCAGGCGGGGCTGTCGTGGATAACAATTTTACGCAAGCGCGAGAATTTCCGTGCGGCCTTTGACGGTTTTCACCCGCACATCATCGCCGGATATGCTCCCGAAAAGCTCGAAAGCTTGATGCTGGATGTTGGCATTGTGCGCAACCGGGGCAAGATTGTCTCCAGTGTCGCCAGCGCGCAGGCGTTTTTGCAGATCGAATCGCGTCACGGTTTTTCGAATTATTTGTGGGATTTTGTCGATGGCAAACCGTTGCAGCCAAAGCCGCGCACCTTACGGGACATTCCGGCAGAAACGGCCTTGAGCACGAAAATTGCCAAGGATTTGCGCGCTAAGGGCTTCAACTTCTGCGGGCCGACCATAGTTTACGCGTTTATGCAGGCGGTAGGCATGGTCAATGACCATCTTGTCGGGTGTTTCCGGCATGAGGACTGTGCGGCTTTGGGGGCGGGCCGCTAGATGGCGAAGGATGTTGCCTCCCGTTTTGCAGCCCCCAGAGCGTGGCAACGGATGCTGTCTGGGCGGCGCCTGGATTTGCTTGACCCCTCGCCGATGGACATTGAGATTGAGGATATTGCTCATGGCCTTGCCCGCGTGGCGCGCTGGAACGGCCAAACCAAGGGGGAGCATATTTTCTCGGTGGCGCAGCACTCGCTGCTGGTGGAGGCTTTTGCCCGTAAGCTCGAACCGCAGCTTTTGCCGCAGGACAAGATGATTGTGCTGCTGCATGATGCGCCGGAATATGTGGTGGGGGATATTATTTCGCCGTTCAAGGCAGTGTTGAGCGACGCTTACAAAGCTGTTGAAAACCGGATTCTGGCGGCGGTGCATTTGCGCTTTGGCCTGCCTGCCAAAGTGCCGCTTGCGGTGGCCAAATTGTGCAAGCAGGCAGATAAAGCGGCCGCCTTCTGCGAGGCGACGGCGCTGGCCGATTTCGATCTGGTTGAAGCGGAGAAGTTTTTCGGGTTGCCGAAGGTGCGGCTGCCAAATTTGGACGCTTTGTTAGCCCCTCAAACCAGCGATCTGGCTGAGGCTGAATTTTTATCGCGCTTTCGGGCGCTGGAAGCGGAGTGCGGTTGATGCCGTCTGTACATGTGTGTGCCTTATCGAAAATATCGGAACTGGCAGAGGAGATTGGCGCAAAATCACTGGTGACGCTGATCAATGTCGGCACGCCGGTGACGCGGCCACAGGTTATTGCGCCGGAGCGACACCTGTTTATCGGCATGTCGGATATTCTCATCCATGAGGACGGGCATATTTTACCGGGTGAGGCGCATGTGCATGAGCTGCTGGATTTTGTGCGGGCATGGGACCGGACGCACCCGCTGCTGATCCATTGTTATGCCGGGGTGAGCCGCTCGACGGCGGCGGCGTTTGTCAGCCTTTGCGCCTTGCAGCCGGAACGCGACGAGGCTGAGTTGGCCCGGCTTATCCGCGAACGCTCCCCCACCGCAACGCCGAACCTGAAATTTGTGCACCACGCCGACAAGATTTTAGGGCGGAATGGCAAAATGGTTGCCGCGATTGAAGCGATTGGCCGCGGCAGCGATTGTTTTGAAGGCGTGCCGTTTGGCATTGAGGTAGGGTGAACGGATCAGCACTCAAGCCGCGTTCCCACGAAACTATTGCAGCGTCAGATTGACCCTTGCCTTCCTCACCGGGCAATAAATGCCGCCGCGCGCGCCACATGCTTGTCCATATGGGTGCGCGCAGCAAGCGCAATCCACTCCCTGCCAAACGCATCCGCAAGATCGGATCGGCCTTGGCTCAAGCTAACTTCAACCTGGCTCGCGAGAATTTCGACTTCGAGCGCCGCATAGCCGTCCGTATTACGGAAACATCGCTTTCGGGCTTCCCCAAGCCAAGTGGCTGCGCTTGAGAAATCACGAGCTGCTGCGTGTGTCAGTGCCAGCGTGCGGGCGACAGCCGCTTCCCAGCACGGGTCGGCAACCTGACAACTGAGCGCATAGGCTTCTTCAAGATTTTGTCGAAGACTCTCAGGCGGGTGATTTTGACGTAGCTTCGATTGTCCGAGGACCGCAACGGGCCAAGGCCGGAACGACACCCAGCGCTGCTCATCTACGAGAGCGAGACAGTTTTCGAGCCATATGTCTGCGTCTTTAAGCCTATCACCGGCAAGCAGGCCCCAAGCCCCCAAGCCGAGCGCCCAGATTTCCCGGCGGCGATTGCCAACCGAGCGGGCATATTCCAGTGAGAGGCGGTAGTGCTCAAGCCCTTCGCTTTCCCTGCCCCAATCCACCAAATTAAAGCCAATCACGGCGTGTATCCCGGCGAGATTGTCCCGCCCTTCACCGCATTGAAGTGCCTCTGCGAGGTAGGTTGCAGCCGCCGGACGCCGACCGGCAAGCGCCTCAACATATCCCAGCTCGCGGTAGGCCGACGCGGCAATTTGCGCAGAGCCCACTTGGCGTGCAAGCTCGCTGCTCTGCCGCAATATGACAGCGCCTTCATCGTCGAAGCCACGCACGGCATGAACCAGCGCTGTACCCAGCTCCAATGTGGCTTTGGCAAGCAACGGCTTATCTTTGATTTTTTCGGCGTCATGAACTGCTCGCCTCAAACAATCTAGCCCAGCATCAACAGCCCCGGCGGACAATGCCGCGAGGCCGGACTGAATGAGCGACGTGACGAAAGCGGCCATGGGAATTCCGGCGGCGGGCGCGGAAATGGTTCGCCGTGCAGCGCTGCGGAGCGCCGGAGACGGCTTTTCGCCAAGTTCTGACACGAAAAACCTCTCGGTGGCATCCACATGAGCAAGTGCACCTTCGTAGTTGCCGCCAAGGGCAAGGCTTTTCACCAGCAGTACATGAGCGCTTTCGTTGAAGGCATCACGTCGGACGGCCATCTGTGCCAATTCAACTGCCTTGGCGGGATTGTCCAGCGAAAGGGCGCGCAAGGTTTCGCGCCGTAACCGCGCGTCTATGATGCCAGAAATACGCTCGCGCTCTATCAGCAGCCAAGTTGCAAATTCCGCACTGGCGCGCGGCTCAATATGACCCAGCAAGGACGCCGCTTCGTTGAGATCAAAACTGTCCTGCTCAATTTGCAATACATCGACATCGAAACCTGAAAGAAGATTGCATTCAATCGGATCCCCCCGCAGACAGTCCGACATATTTAACGCTTTGCGCAAAGAGGCGAGACACCAGCGCAAGGCGCCCAGAGGGTCCGCTGCTTCGGGAAACACTTCTGCCGCTAGGCTGCGCCGGTCAATGGTGTCCGTCCGGCGAGCAGATTTTTCCAGGGTTTATGATGCGGTTTTCTGGCTTGATTGGCGGTTTAGCGCATTTCACTGATGGCTTTTGCACCGACG
>JAYVYB010000325.1:0-2388 GCA_043784625.1 Methylovirgula sp. | reverse complement strand
TTGCCATTGGATTGCCCATTTTTCCGACGCCGATCCAGCCGATTGTCCTTTGAAAAATCTCAGGTGTGTTCACGCGCGGAGCTCCGGTTGATTTTGAGTTCCGAAGGATACAGCGGCGCTTACGGGTGTGCCGGATGCGATTTATCCGGAATGGATGAAATAAATCGACACGGCTGGCTCCGGTCTTGATAGCAATGCGGGAGATGTTCAAAATGAGAAGCAATGCATCCAAAAAGCCTTGCCAAAGGGAGTGGAAAACCGGCATCCGACATGTGGTGTCGCTGTCAATTTGAATTAAATCCCTGAGTTGCGCTGAAAAATCGCATTGCGCCGGCTGTTGCACTTAAGCGCTGGCAATGAGGTTCGGCTGCGATTACCGGCCTCTTAAAACGCGCTGTTGTTGTCCGCAGATAGGGTGACACGGTGCACTGACCGACTGTTGAAAGGATAAGACCATGCGAGCCGTTCGTTTCCATGCCGCCCGTGACATTCGGGTTGAAGATGTAGCTCCTCCCTCCAATCTGCTTGCCTCGGACGACGTGCTGGTTGAGCCGTTTTGTTCGGGCATTTGCGGAACCGATCTGCACGAATATATCGCAGGGCCGATCGTCACTCCCGCCAAGCCGCATGTTTTTACGGGCGCTACCAATCCACAAATCCTCGGGCATGAATTCTCGGCCCGCGTCATAAAAGTGGGTGACGGTGTGAGCCATGTAAAACCGGGAGATCGCGTTTCGGTGCAGCCGCTGATGTTCCCGCGTGACGATTATTACGGCAAGCGCGGGCTTTTCCACCTGTCGCCCAAAATGGCCTGCGTGGGCCTGAGCTGGGCGTGGGGCGGCATGGCCGAGCAGGCGGTGATCAAGGATTATAACGCGCAGCCGATTCCAGACTCCCTCAGCGACGAGCAGGGCGCAATGATCGAGCCGGCTGCAGTGGCCATGTATGGTGTTGATCGTGGCGGGGTTGCCGCCGGGTCCACCGTTCTGGTTTCCGGCGCTGGCCCCATTGGGGCGCTTACCGTCCTTGCCGCTAAGGCAGCGGGTGCCGCTCTTATCATCGTCTCCGAGCCAAACCCCAATAGGCGGCGCATTATCGCCGAAATTGCGCCCTATGCCGTCGTCGTCGATCCTAAAACCCAAAATCTGCAGGAAGTTGTGCAGGATTTGACGGAAGAGGGCGTGGGCGTTGATGTTGCGCTGGAATGCGTAGGCTTGGAAGCCTCGCTGAACGCCTGTGCGGACTCGGTGCGCCGACAAGGCAAGGTCGTGCAGGTGGGCTTGCACATCAAGCGCGCCAGCATTGATGCGATGCAATGGGCGCTGAAAGACCTGACACTGGAGGCAACCTGGTGCTACCAGGTTCAAGTCTGGCCGCGCATTGCCCGGCTGATCGCTTCGGGGGCGTTTCCGGTGGAAAAAGTAATCACAGCGCGGATCGACGCCGCTGACGTGGTTGCCAAGGGTTTTGAAGCTCTGCTCGATCCGGCAGGTCATCACCTCAAAATTGTTGTGCGGACCTGAGCTTCTTTTAACATCAGCCATCCGCGGAGTGTCCGATGCGTTCTTCTCTGTTTCAGCCGGATTTTGCCTACACGTCGCCGCAGCAACGCGTGGTTTTTGCAGCCGGAAGCCATACCCGGCTGGCGGCAGAAGTGGCATCGCTGGGGTGTCAAAGGGTGGTGGTGTTGACCACGCCGGAGCAGGCCGCCACCGGCGAAGCGCTTGCGCAGCAGCTCGGCCAAGCCAGCGCAGGGTGTTATCCTGAAGCGGTTATGCACACGCCGGTCGAGGTGACGCAGCGCGCGCTCGCCTTTGTGCAGGCGGCAAACGCCGATTGCCTGGTTGCGATTGGTGGCGGCTCAACCATCGGCCTGTCAAAGGCGATTGCGCTTCGCACCGGCTTACCGCAAGTGGTTATCCCGACCTCGTTCGCCGGGTCTGAAGCCACGCCGATCTTGGGCCAGACGGAGGGCGGCAAGAAAACCACGCTCTCCGATCCGCGTGTGCGCCCGGCGGTGATTGTTTATGATGTCACGCTGGTGCGCTCGTTGCCGGTGGACATGGTCGTATGCAGCGGCATGAACGCCATCGCCCATGCGGTTGATGGGCTCTACGCCCGCGACCGGAACCCTGTCTCTTCGATGATGGCTTTGGAGGGGATACGCGCGCTGGCGGCTGCGCTGCCGCGTCTCACATCAGGCAAACCGGAAGACCGCGACTGGGGCGAGGCGCTGTATGGCGCGTGGCTGTGCGGAACGGTGCTTGGTCAAGTGGGCATGGCCTTGCACCATAAGCTGTGCCATGCGCTGGGCGGCGGTTTTAATCTGCCTCATGCGCAGACCCATGCCGTTATCCTCCCGCATGCAATTGCCTATACCGAAGCAGC
>JAYVYB010000324.1:0-2966 GCA_043784625.1 Methylovirgula sp. | reverse complement strand
CGCAAGGCGTTCCTTGGATTGTCGCTAAATCAATCGACGATGTTCGGGCGGCATTTGACCGATGGGGCATTGAAACGCGAGAGGTCGCAGCATGAACATGCATTTTGTTAATCGTCGGTCATATGATGACTTCTTAGCTCATAAACGCGTTGTTGATCCTATGACGGGTCTTAGTGACGTTGGCGAATTGCCGTCGATCATGAAAGATCATCAACGCGACATTACATCGTGGGCGCTGCGGCGTGGGCGGGCTGCAATATTTGCAGGGACTGGCTTAGGAAAGACATTGATGGAGCTTGTTTGGGCGCATCGTGTTGCTCAATATACTGGTAAACCAGTCCTTGCATTCGCGCCATTAGCTGTATCTGCTCAACATATTCGTGAAGGTGAAAAGTTCGGAATAGATGCGCATTTGGCAAAAATTCAAAGCGATATTCGAAATGGACTTTTTGTCACTAACTACCAGAAAATAGATCATTTTGATCTAAGTCAATTCGGTGGTGTCGTTCTTGATGAAAGTTCAATTTTAAAATCAACTAATGGGCATTATCGGACAAAGCTGATTGAAGATTGTGCTCAAATTCCATTTAGGCTTGCAGCAACGGCAACGCCTGCGCCAAACGATTTTATGGAACTTGGAAACCACGCTGAATTTTTAGGCGTGATGTCATACACAGATATGCTCGCGACGTTTTTTGTGCATGACGGTGGCGATACTGCAAAATGGCGGCTTAAGGGCCATGCGGAGAATGAATTTTGGAAATGGATGGCATCATGGGCCGTTATGATCCGAAAGCCGTCTGACTTAGGCTATTCAAATGAAGGCTATGATCTTCCACCGCTTAACACGTTTCAACACACTGTAGGCGTTGAGTATAAGCCAAGTATGGAAACTGGTCTGTTGTTTCCAATGGAAGCTAACGGCCTTTCTGAACGCATTGCAGCGCGCCGTGATACAGTCAAAGACCGCGTAGCAATGGCTGCAAGTCTAACACCAAACGATAAGCCATTTGTATGGTGGACTAACCTAAATTCAGAAAGCGAAATGCTCACAAAATTGATTGATGGTGCTGTTGAAACTAAGGGCAGTGATACAGACGATGTAAAAGAGCGCAAGCTCAACGACTTCTCGAATGGCAAAATTCGGGTGCTTGTTACCAAGGCCGGAGTGGCGGGGTACGGTATGAATTGGCAACATTGTGCCGATACTGGCTTTGTCGGGCTTAACGACAGCTTTGAGCAGGTTTATCAGGGAATTCGGCGGTTTTGGCGATTCGGCCAAACTAAACCAGTTAATGTGCATTTCATTGCTGCGGAGACCGAGGGCGCGGTAGTTGCAAATCAACGCCGCAAGGAAGCCGAAGCTGATCGTATGGCTGCGGCTATGGTTCGCCATATGGCAGATCTATCATCTCAAAATGTCCGAGGCATGGCGAGAGATACGCCGGACTATGATCCAAAAGTTCCTTTTATAATTCCATCGTTTTTGGAGAAAATACAATGAATCAACATGAGAATATTAATGCGGTAGATCAAGTAATAACTGATAACTATGCAATTTATCAGGGTGACAGCTGTGATCTTATTCGCGCGGTTCCGAGTGAGAGCATAGATTTTGGAGTGCATAGCCCTCCTTTTGAGGGGCTTTATAAATTTTCAAACTATGACCGCGATATTTCAAACAGTTCTGGTGCTGGTTTTTGGGAGCATTACGCTTTTTTAATTCAGGAGCTATTTCGTGTTACAAAACAAGGCCGATTGCACAGTGTCCATTGTATGCAATTGCCGACGAGCAAAACACGGCATGGGTTTATAGGCATTCGGGATTTTAGAGGCGAAATAGTCCGCGCATATGAGGATGCAGGATGGTATTTTCATAGTGAGGTATGCATCTGGAAAGACCCAGTTATTGCGCAGCAGCGGACTAAAAGCATTCGGCTCTTGCATAAGCAAATTACTAAGGACAGCTCGATTAGTGGTCAGGGGCTTGCGGACTACATTTTGACGTTTCGCAAGCCAGGCGAAAACGACAAAAAAATCGATGGCATGTTTGATCAATTTTCTGGAACAGATCTTGATATTTCGCGCGAGGCTTATGAACGGGATGCTGCTAGGTCACGTCACGAAGGCCGGGATCCGTGGCCTTTCGAAATGTGGGTTTCAGTGTTTGTATGGCAGCGTTATGCTAGTCCTGTATGGATGGATATAAATCCATCAAACACTTTGCAATATCGCAATGCTCGCGACGAGAAAGATGAACAGCATATATCGCCTTTGCAGCTTGATGTAATTGAGCGTTGCATTGATCTTTGGTCAAATCCAAATGATGTAATTTTAACGCCATTTTTGGGCATTGGTTCAGAGGTTTATTCTGCCGTAAAGATGGGGCGTAAAGGTATAGGATTTGAGCTTAAGCCATCCTATTTTTATCAAGCTGTAAAAAATTGCGCACTAGCTCAAAAGATTGAATGCGACAATCTCTTTTCAAGAGAGGTCGCAGCATGAGTTCGCAGCCCTATAAGCTTTTAGATCTGTTCTCTGGCATCGGTGGTTTCTCGCTTGGCCTAGAGCGTTCGGGTGCTTTTGAAACCGTTGCATTTTGCGAAATTGAGCCATTTCCGCGCAAGGTCTTGGCTAAACATTGGCCAAAGGTTCCTTGTTATGACGATATTCGGACACTCACCGCAGCAAGACTTGCCGCAGATGGAATTGCCGTTGATGCAATCTGCGGCGGGTTCCCCTGCCAGGACATATCAACAGCAGGACAGGGGCGCGGACTTGATGGCGAAAGATCAGGCCTATGGTTTGAGTATGCCCGTCTTGTTGGCGAGCTTCGACCAAAATACGTCATCGTGGAGAACGTCGCAGCACTGCTTGGACGGGGGCTTGAGCAAGTTCTCGGAAGCTTGGCCAAGATCGGGTATGATGCGGAGTGGCATTGCATATCAGCTGCCGCCATTGGTGCC
>JAYVYB010000323.1:0-7512 GCA_043784625.1 Methylovirgula sp. | reverse complement strand
GCCCCCGCAACCAACACTTAAAGCAATCAGGAAAATCAGTGGCTTTGAGGACTGTGTTCTCCCGTACGCGCTAGCGCCTCGTCCCGCTCACCATAACCTGAAGGGTCGAGATATATCTCGACGGTTCAAATCCTGCGCAAGCAACCATCCTCAGCCTGATAGCCGACAAACTAACACGCAATAAAACTCAAAGCGGTTTAGCGTAAAACAGCTCACATGCTGCGCCCGCAATTAAATCAATCCAGTGCCCGTACGGTGAAATCCGATCGCGCTTTTGACCGCTTATAGGCAGCCTTGGTTGGTCATCAACACGTACCGGAGCGTCGTTTCATGAACCGGCCCGTTCGCCGTCAATGAGCTTCGCTCCTCGACGTTGGCTCACCTCGTCAGGCTCATTACCTGAAGGGTCGAGAATATCTCGACGGTGCAAATCCTGCCACCGCAATAAAATCAAATTGCGACACAACATCAAAATCAAATTGCGACACAACATCGCCAGCGCAAGCCGCCCCTCGAGGGCGGTTTTTGCGTTCAATACACCGCAAACAAGCGCAACACACACCAACCCGCAGCAAAGTATCTCGAGACCATGCAAAACATGAAGAAAACCAAATGATTGCAATCCCTGTCCCACCGGAAATCAACGTGGGAATAGAAGCAGACCAAGCCATACAAAACCTAAACCAAACCCACACAAAACCTGACCATTGTACCCGCAATAACACAGGATATGGAAGTCTAGGCGCGTCGCAAGCGACGAAGATGATTGGAGATAACAGGTCTATCCGATTGCTATTTAAGCGCACGCATGCGCATTCCCCACACTCTGCCTTAGGAAATGAGCTGGTCCAAAGCTTGAATGAGACGATCGACTTCGGCAGCTGTGTTGTAATGCACCATCGATACGCGCACGACTCCGTTCTCATGCGTTAAATTGAGCCGCTCGATTAGGCGGCGGGAGTGAAAATCTCCGTATCGAACGCCAATCTTGTGCGGGTCTAGTTTACGCACGAGGTCCGCCGAATCCTGTCCTGCAACTTTAAACGAGAGCGTCGGGACCCGGATGGCCATATCCGCAGATTTTGCGCCGACAATTGTCACGCTGTTACGGGCATTCAACCAATCCAGTAGTCGCGCGGCGAGCACTTGTTCGTGAGCCGCAACCGCGTCAAAGGCGTTGACAATCGCTGCTCTGGTTCCGTCGCTACCGCCCAATTTATCAAAATAGTCGACAATGCCAGTGCAGCCCCAGGCCAGTTCATAGTTGATATTGCCGGGCTCAAGCTTCATAGGCACTTTATCGCGCCCATAGAAATAGTGATACAGCCCGTCCAGCTCCAACAAATGTGCGTGCTTGCCCCACAGCATCGCAAAATGCGGGCCATAGACTTTATAGAAAGAGAACAGGTAATAGTCGGCTCCTGACGCGACAACGTCGACCGCGCGGTGTGGCGCATAAGCGACGGCGTCCACGCAAAGACGCGCACCATGGGCATGAACGAGGGCGGCGATTGCCGAAACCGGATTGATGGTGCCGAGAATATTCGAACAGTGGGTGACGCAAACCAGCTTGGTGCGGTTGGTCATCAGAGCTTCAAGATCCGCCAGATTTATCGTAAACGTGTCAGGATCAATCGACCAAGTTTTGAAAACAACGCCGCGCTCTTTCAAGATCAGCCACGGGCCGATATTGGACTCGTGGTCGAAATCGGTCAGGATGATTTCATCGCCTGCGGCAAGTTGGCTCGCCATCGCGGTGGCCAGAAAGCGCATCAACACGGTGGTTGAGGGGCCAAAGACAATCTCTTCAGGGCGGGAGGCACCCACAAAGCGGGCTACCTTGCTCCGCGCCTCTTGCATACGGGAGCTGGCAAGTTCTGAGACACTATAGCTCGCGCCGGTTTGGACACTGCTGGTGAGCATGTAATCCGCCACGCGGTCGGCAACGCTGCCCAAAACCTGGGATCCACCGGCATTGTCAAAGTACGCCCATTGGTTATCGCCGAGAGCCGGAAATTGCGCGCGGACATGGTCAACATCGAGCGGCAGGGTGGTTTGCGTTGTCATATCTCGGCTCCTTGAGGGGGATGGACGGTTAGGGTTATCGCCATCAGGTGTTCTTCGCAGTCATCGGGGGTGCCGTTTTCCCACATCACCATGGCAAAATCGGCCGGCAGGTCTATTGCCACAAGCGGCAGATGCCAAACACCCGGCGCATAGACAATGCCTTGTCCCTGCGCGCAAACGAAAGCCGCGAGGCTATCAACATCGGGTTTGCCATCGTCCAGTGCGCGCGCAACCACAACGAGAAACGAACCACCCGCCATCGGCAAAAACAGTTGCGCTGAGTGGCAGTGGCGCTCCAGCATGCGCACCTTAATTGGCCACTGCGACCCTTCGATCTTATAGAGGGCCAGTTTTGGTTGAGTTGTGGCTGTTGTGTGCACAAGGTTTGCGTCGGTTTCAAAGCGAAAGCCGCGCCCTTCGTTAACAACACTGCCTGCGCTGCCGAAAGTGCTGACGAGGGTTCCGTAAGGCGCAAAATTTGCGGTTGTAATCTGGTGGCAAAGCAAATTCATCCTCGTCGCTCTTTTGACCAGCTCTTTTCCATGTGGCCGACCAGCCTGACAAGTGGAAGCAGCAAAATGATGTAGATGGCAGCGGCAGTCATCAGAGGCGTCGGGTTGGCGGCAAGAGCTTGCGCCTGCGTCGCTTGTTTCAGTAAATCCGGCATGGCAACAACGGAGGCCAGCGCGGTATCCTTCATCACGTTGATTGCGTTAGAGGTGGTTGGCGGCACCACTATGACCAACGCTTGCGGCAAAATCACCTTGAACATGACATAGGCCGGGCGCAGCCCCAGGGCGCGCGCGGCTTCAAACTGGCCGTTTGGCACAGCCTCAATGCCCGCCCGAAAAATCTCAGCGCTATAGGCGCCCGCCACCATCGAAATGGCGCTCATCGCGGAGGTGAATGAGTTCAAACGAATTCCGGCAAAGGGCAGGGCGTAGTAGATAATAATCAGCAAGACCAGAATCGGGATCGCCCGAAACAAATCAATGTAAAAAATCGCAACCCAGCTCCACGGCTTTGGCGCATAGAGCCGGATGAGCGCGAGGGTGAGGCCAATGGCGAACCCGAGAATGATGCTGAAAAACCCCAGCAGCAACGTGGTTGCCAGCCCGCTCAGAACCAACGGCAAAGTCTCTATGAAAACCTTGCCGTTTAGAAAAGTATCGAAGATATTCATGTTCGGGATGCCGGAATGCTGGTGTTCAGGATGTGGTGTGCCTGAACACCGCTGTGCAGGACTGTGGGCTGCCGCTTACAGTTTTGGAATATCTAGGACGGTTGCTGTGGCCATGCCAGCGTCCGGCTCGGTGCCAAACCATGTTTTATGGATTTTGGCCAATGCGCCGTCCTTTTTCATTGCCGTGATGGTGTCATTGATCTTGGCCAGCAGCGGTCCGTTTTTAGCGGTCATAACTGAATATTGTTCAGTGGTTTTGATGCGTTCAACCACAGCAAACTGCGGCTTGTCTTTCACGTAATAGAGCAATGCCGGAATGTCGGAGATATAGCCGTCAATGCGTCCGGCTGCCAGATCCAGCATTGCTGGATTGAGGCCTTCGTAACGCTTGATTTCCTTGATTTTGGTTTCACCCTGGTGCTGCGTCGCCCACATGTCACCCGTGGAGCCGGTGTCTACGCCAACAGTTTTGTCGCCCATGCCAGCCAGATTTGTAATGCCGGAAGCCTTGACCACGGTGAGTGACTGGTCGCTGTCATAGTAGGGCTGCGCGAATGAAACACTTTCCAACCGCTTCTTGGTTATCGTGATCGAGGAAACCGCAGCGTCGATCTGGCCGGATTGTACTGCCGCAAAAAGCCCCTGAAATGGAATATTGACCACTTCGAGCTTCATGCCGGTGCGCGCGGCAACTTCGGTCATAAGGTCAATTTCAAACCCGGTAAACTTGCCGGAAGCATCCTGAAACTCCCAAGGCACGTTGCCGATGTTGGCACCCAGTTTGAGCGCCGTTTGCGCCTGCGCGCCCGTCGCCAAACCTAGCGCTAAGGTCAATCCGATTAATCCAGTCTTAATTCGAGCCAGCATCGTATTTCTCCTATGAATAACGCACTGTCGAGGATATTGATCAACAGTGCAAAGTCCGGTCCGACCGGTCTGACCACATGATGTCACCAATTTCTTGCTGCGGTCAAGCGGCTTACCGAAAGCTTGGCCAACTGAAATAATTTGACTAAAACATCAGCTGTAAGCGAGAGCTTGTGTTTAAAGGAACGCCGTAATGCTCAATGTTTTTGCAGATCAAGCGCACCGTCGCGCCGCACAGGTTCCGCATGCGATCGCCGCCCAATTGCAGCGCTCTATCAGTGACGGTTCGCTGGCACCGGGAGCACAATTGCCGTCCCAGCGCGAATTGTCGGAGCAATTTGGTGTGAGTCGCGCCTCTCTGCGCGAAGCTGTTTCAATGCTTGCAACTCTGGGCCTTGTCGAAATCAGGCCCGGCCTCGGGGTTTTTGTCACCGCGCTCTTGCACCGTACCCCGCCGTGGCGCTTGGCCCACGCGGCCTCTGCGCGGGATGTATATGAGGCCCGGCTGGCGCTGGAAGGTACAGCGGCCTCATTGGCCGCCGCCCGGATTACCGACCTCACGCTTGTGCAGATTGCAACCCTTGTCGATGATATTGCGGCAGCCTTAGACCGGCAGGACCTCGTGGCGATGACAGCCGCCGACGCGGCCTTTCATGACCTGATTGTTGAAACGGCGGACAATGCCCTGATCGGCTCGATGTATCGCTCCGCCCGCCAGTTGATGGTGGAGACCCAGCGCGCGCCGTTGGCGACACGCGAAAGAATGACCGAAACTGTGCTGGAGCATCGTGCAATCCTGAAAGCCCTGGAAGCGCGGGATGCCAAGTTGGCAGGCGAGATGATGCAGCGGCATATCAGAGGCTCTGCCCAGCGGCTCGGAATTCCGCTTTAGATGGGCATTTCGGTTCTGGAACGAAAAATGCAGGCCGCTAACGCAAGGTCTTTTGAGGAGAATGAGCGCGATGTATGATCTTGTGATTGTCAATGGAACTGTTGCGACAGCCTCGGACACCTTTGCCTGCGATGTTGGTATCAAGGACGGCAGGATTGTTGCTCTTGGCCATGATCTTGGTGCCGCAACGCAAACCATTGATGCCACAGGCAAACTGGTATTGCCGGGCGGCATAGACAGTCATGTCCACATTGCGCAACCCAGCGGCCCTGGCATTGTGATGGCGGATGATTTTGAAAGCGCAACGCGTTCAGCGGCCTTTGGCGGCAACACCACGGTGATGCCGTTTTGCCTGCAAGAAAAAGGCACGCCGCTGCGCCAGACACTTCGGGACTATCACGCTCAGGCAGACGGCAAATGCTACACCGACGTGGCTTTTCATCTGATTATTTCAGACCCGAACGAACAGGTTTTGGGACAGGATTTGCCTGCTCTCATCGAAGATGGCTATAGCTCGTTCAAAGTATTTATGACCTATGAAGGTTTGGCGCTTAACGACCGGGAGATTCTGGAAGTGATGGCGGTGGCGCGCGAGACCGGCGCGCTGGTGATGGTGCATGCCGAAAACTACGATGCAATCCGCTTTTTAACCGACAGGTTGGAGCGCGGCGGGCATATTGCCCCGCGCTTTCACGGAACATCCCGCCCCATTCCGGTGGAGCGGGAAGCTACGCATCGCGCAATCAGCCTCGCGGAACTGCTTGATGTGCCGGTGATGATTGTCCACGTTTCAAATCGCGAAGCCATGGATGAGATTTCGCGCGCGCGGGCCCGGGGTCTGAAAGTTTATGGTGAAACCTGCCCGCAATATCTCCTCCTCACTGAAAAGGACATGGACGGATTGAACATGGAGGGCGCGAAATATGTTTGCTCGCCCCCACCGCGCGATGTTGCCAGCCAGCAGGCCTGCTGGGAAGGTTTGCAGAACGGCACCTTTCAAGTGTTCTCGTCTGATCATTGTCCGTTTCGCTACGACGATCCGGAAGGCAAATTGAACCCGAAGGGACGGACATCGTTTCGCTGGGTGCCCAACGGCATCCCCGGAATCGAGACGCGCTTACCGATCTTGTTTTCGGAAGGGGTGAGCAAAGGCCGCCTCACACTCAACCAATTTGTCGCCCTAACCGCCACAAACCATGCCCGCATCTATGGCCTGACACATAAGGGATCCATCGCCATCGGCATGGATGCTGATATTGCAATTTGGGACCCTGAGCGTGAAATGACGATCACTCAGACAGGGCTGCATCACGGGGCGGATTATACGCCCTATGAGGGCTTACGGGTGAAGGGTTGGCCGGTAACCACGCTTGTGCGCGGGCGCATCGTGGTGCGTGATGGCCAGCTCGCCACCACGCCGGGGCACGGCCAGCACATCGCGCGGGAAAAGTCGGCTTACGCTGTGCCGACAGGGCACCGGGCACCTTAAAGCGATGTTGATACGCCTCATTTTTGGACGATGCAAAGTCGTTTCCGCACGATGCTCTAGAGAGCTCCCATCATGCGTTTGGTTTCCCTCAGAACATGTGCTGCCACCGCTTCGGGCCCGACACTTTCGCAAAACGCATTCATCGGCACTTCCAGCGCGATCGGCGTGTTTTCCGGTAGATGTTGCAGCAAGCCCTTGAGGTCGAGTTCGCCTAGCCCGGGCGGCAGGCGCTCGGCGCGGGCGTGATGGATGAGACGTTCATGCGTTGCCTCGAACGCAAGTGGTGCGTCGCAAAGATGGACCATGGGAAACCGCGACGGCGAAATGTCGGTAATATCGGCAAAGCTGCCATGCGCGCGGGAAAAATGCAGAGCGTCGATCAAAATGCAGCCATTGTCGCGGCTGGCGGCTTCGACAATTTTATTGGCTGCCTGCAGGCTTGGCACCACAGTCCAAGGGAAAAACTCCAGCAGGCCCTTTATGTTATATTTGGCCGCCAGATCACAAAACTGGGCGAATGTCTCGGCAAGTCTGGCCAAATCCGGATCATAGGGCGCGGCAATGGCGCATTTGGCTCCAAGTTCAGCACCGGTCGCGAAGAAGCTTTCCAGCGCGGCAACATTCAGTTCTGGCGTGATTTTTACAAACTCAATGTCGCTGACAGTGAGTCCGGTTTGTTGCATCGCGCGTTTGGTATCGCGCAACATTGCAGTATCTTGCATCGGCGGATAGCCCGGAGTTTCCGGCGTAACCCTGATAAGCCGCAGCCCGACGCCATCATAGCCGCAACGCGCGGCAGCCTCGATCATGTCTGGCGGGGAAAGCATCAGCGTGGTGAGATGAGCCAGCGAATAGGTTCTCATGGTTTCGCTGCTTGGTTTGCCAAATAGCTTCCGGCGATATAGCCGAAAGTGAGGGCGGGGCCGAGGTTGATGCCGCCGGAGGGATAAAAGCCGCCCATGATGCTGGCCATATCGGCGCCCACAGCGAAGAGTTTCGGGATGGCAGCGCCGT
>JAYVYB010000322.1:0-6117 GCA_043784625.1 Methylovirgula sp. | reverse complement strand
GTCCGCACCGGTTTGGGCGGCGAAAAAATCGTCATGGGCGGCGGTGCCTTCGTGCTGCCAATCGTGCATGATTTCACCGAAGTCAGCATGAACACCCTGCGCCTTGAAGTGGTGCGCGTGCGGGAAAAATCCTTGATCACGCGTGACCGCATGCGCGTCGAGCTGTGTGTCGAATTCTTCGTTCGCGTCATGCCGGATGCGGCCTCAGTTGCGACTGCCGCCAGAACATTGGGCAGCCGCACCACAAATTCCGACGGACTCAAGGAACTTGTGCAGGGTCGTTTCATAGATGCTTTGGGTACGGTGGCCGCCTCGATGACCATGGAGCAGATGCACGAACACCGCGATGAATTTATCAAAGCCGTGAAGCGCGAAATCGGCGCCAGTTTGTCTCCAAATGGTCTTGAAGTGGAAGCCGTGTCGCTGACCTCGCTTGATCAGACAGATATGAAGCTGTTCAATCCGTCCAATGCGTTCGATGCTGAAGGTTTGACCCGCCTGACCGAAGAGATTGAAGGGCGCAAGAAGAAGCGCAATGACATCGAACAGGACACCGCAATCTCGATCAAAAAGAAGAACCTCGAAGCCGAAAAGCTCGCCCTTGGTATCCAGCGTGAGAGCGAATTTGCCCGCATGCAGCAGGAAAGCGAAGTAGCTTTGCGCCGCGCCCAACAGCGCGCGGAAGTCGCACAAGAAAATGCACTGCGGGAACGACAGGTCGAAGAAAGCCGTATCAAAGAGCGCGAAGCCGTCGAACGCGCCCGCATCGAGCTTGAGCAGCAGATTCACCTGCTGGAAATCCAGCGTGACCAGTCTCATGCCATCGAAGAACAGCAGAAGGAAATCGCGGTCGCCAAGAAGTCTAAAGAACGTTCCGACATGATGGCGATTGCTGAACAGGCCCGCACCAAATTTGTCGAAGCTCAGGAAAAGACCCAGACCACCCGCGACCTTGAAATCGCCAATCGTCACAGCGCGATTGACCTGATCGAGGCCGAGCAATATGCCCAGCGTGATGCCATCAAGGTTCGCATTTCGGCGGAAGCGGAAAAATCATCCGCCAAAGACAAGGCCGAGGCGGACGGCATTGCTGTTGCGGCCCTCAAGGAACGTTATGCCGTCGAGGCCGCTGGCAAGCGCGCACTCAACGAGGCGGAGAACCAGCGTTCTGACGCCAGCCGCCGCAGCGCGCTGCATCAGCGCCTTGTCGAAAATCTGCCCGCGATCATCCGCGAAAGCGTCAAGCCGATGGAGCGGATCAGCGAAATCAAGATCCTTCACGTCGATGGTTTGCCGGGTCTATCCAGTGGTTCAGGCAATGGAGGTTCCGGCGGCGATTCCGCGCCAAACGATGGTAATCTTGCCGATCAGGTGGTGAGTTCGGCGCTGCGCTACCGCGCGCAGGCCCCGTTCGTCGACACGCTGTTGGGCGAAATCGGCATGTCCGGCAAGAATATTCACCGCATTGATACGCTTCAGGACCTCTCCAAGATCGTCTATACCGAGGCCGCCGGTGAAAAGCCGCTGGACTCCAAACCTGTCAAAAAGAACGACAAATAGGCTCGCTGGCGCGGGCGGGACCTCGCTCGCGCGCAGCTTTGATGAATTTGGATCGGAGCCTTTATGATCAGTGAACAGACAATCGAACGCCGGGTGCTTATTTTCTCGCTCTGGATGACTTTGGGAACAATCGGCTTGTGCCTTGTTTTGCAGGGTCTGGCGGACGATAATTTTGGCTTCGGCATCGCTGGTTCTGCCACTCTGGCCGCTGGCTTTATCGGGCATCTGATTATCAATTCAGTTTTTGAAACTGCGTTTACCCAGGGCGAAGTGGCGTTTGGAACCGGCTTTGTCACCCTGACGGCTTTGCTTGTGGTGATGGGCTGGGCGCGCGGAAATTATTCGATCGCCGATCAACAGATCGCGGCGGTGTTGATGAGCGTGTTGTTGCTTGGCGTGCTCACTTATCTGGTTGTCAAATATGGCGTTAGAGGCGTGTTTTCGCGGTTTCATTCGCGGCATTCGGCGGAACAGGAAGACGTATGACACAGCTTCAGTCTCCGCTTGTCTGGCTCTTTGTTGTTGGCTCGGGCTATCTTGTCCTATTATTGTTCTGGGCGCGCACCGCCTCTGGCCAAAGCTCCGCCGTTGAACGTTTCCTAAAGCCGGTGCGGTCTGTTTCGCCGTTTATTGTGGCTGTGGCGCTTGGCGCGGCAAGTTTTGCGCCGTTTGTTGCCATGAACATGGCCGATTCAGTCGCGACACAGGGCTTTGGCTTTGCTGCCATTTCGCTCGGCGGTGTCATGGTTCCGTTGACCGGGGCACTGTTTTTCAAGCGGATCTGGGCGCTCACCCTGCGCTTTGGTTCGGCCAATCAAGCTCATTTCTTCGACCAATTTTACGGCAGCAAGGTGCTGGTTGTGTTGTCGGCGGCGGTTGCTTTGCTGTTCGCTGTTGCGCTTGGCGGCTTGTTGCTGGCGCAACTTGCCAGCCTGTTTCATGCGTTGTCGGGCGGCAGCTTCAGCCCGTTTTATTCCATGGCGCTGATTTCGCTGATTCTGACCGTTTATAGTGTTATCGGCGGCATGCGCGGCGTTCTCTATGTTGGGGCTATACAGGGAGTGTTGGGTGCAGCGGGCCTAATCGGTTTGCTGGTCTATGTCATTTTTCTCGCGGGCGGCTTCGGCAGTTTTCTTGCCGGGCTTGAGACAGCACAAAAAGCGGCGGGCAACGGCCAGTTTGGCGTATCAGGCGTGATTCAGTTCACCCAGGGACTGGGAATTGAAACTCCGGCTGGCGGGCCATGGACCGCTATGATGGTGTTTTCAACGGTTATCGGCTTTCTCGGGTTGCAAGCCTCGCCGGTGATGCACCAATTTGCCATTTCCGCTCGCTCGACGCGCGGCCTTGCAGGTACGCAAACATGGGTTTCCGCCGCGATCTTCGGCGGGCTGGCGGTGGCTCTGGCCATTGTTGTCGGTGGCTATGGGCTTGTTCATGCCGATGCAAATGTCATGCTGACCGCGCTGAAGCAGTTGGCCGTTCAGTCGCCGTGGTTCATGGCGGCGGCCTATTTTTGCCTCTTGTCGCTGATCTTTGTCTTTGTCGCCGCAGGTCATCTCTCGGCGGCAAATATTCTCGTGCTGGAGATTTACCGGCGCAATTTCCACAGGGGCCTGACCGACGAAACCGCCGTCGTACTGGTACGGATCGTCATTATCTTGCTGATCATTCTGTCTGTTTTGATGGCGTCGTCCTTGCCAGTCACAACAGCTTCGCTGGCGTCGCTTTGTCTTCCGCTGAGCCTACAATTTTTGCCGTCCTTACTCGGCATTTGTTTCATGCGCGGCATCACCCGCCAAGCGGCAACCACGGGCGTGGTTATCGGCATGATCTGCGTCTTGCTCACGGAGGATGCGGGCCGTTGGGCGCTGCATTTTATCGGGCTGGACCTGCCATGGGGGCGCTGGCCTTGGACGCTGCATTCGGCGCTATGGGGAATTTGCTTCAATCTGCTCACTGTGCTGGTGATTTCGGTGATCACTCAGCAGAGCGAACAGGGGCGCATGTGGCGCGCCAAGAACGCCTTCATCAGCGAAACGCTGCAGGGAAGCGCGCGGGTTCACGCCCTGCGCCCAACTGCGTGGTCGGTGGTGCTGGCCTGGTTGTTTCTGGCGGTTGGCCCCGGGCTGGTGATGGGAAACACGGCCTTCGTGCGGCTCAGCGCTGATCATGTCGAAAACATGATGGGCGCGCCATCGCTTCCTGTCTGGATTGTCATCGGTTGGGCTTTGGGCGTCATCATGATCTGGTTCCTGTCTTACCGGATGGAGCTGGCGACGCCGCTTGCCGCCCGCGTCACGCCCATCGAAACCACTTATGAAATGCCAGAGCGCGACCTTGAAATGAACACGGCACGGCTAGGGAAATTGTTCTGGATCCTGCTTGCCATCGGCGGTGGAATTTCACTTCTTGCATGGATATTCGGGAAATAATTTAACGGAGACAAGGCATGAACCCATTTGTGTTCAACACATCGGCAAGCATCCAATTCGGCAATGGTAACCTCGCCAAGATAGGCCATCTGACCGCAGACAGGATCGGCACGCGTGTCCTGCTGGTCACGGACCCCGGCATGTTGAAAACAGGCATCGTCGAGAAGGCTTTAGGTTTCCTGACAGAAGCCGCTGTCGAAGTGCATGTTTATGACAAGGTGGAAGCTGACCCGCCGGAGCGCATTATTCTGGACGCGACCGAGCAAGCCAAGGCTTTTGGCGCAACCGGCGTGATCGGGCTTGGCGGCGGCTCGTCGCTTGATGTGGCAAAGCTGGTGGCGCTGCTGATAGGCGGCAATGACACGCTCAAGGAAACTTACGGTATCGGCAAGGCAAAGGGTCCGCGCCTGCCGCTGCTTCTGGTGCCGACAACCTCCGGCACAGGCTCGGAAGTCACGCCAATATCGGTCGTGACAACCGGCACCAGCGAGAAAATGGCAACGGTTTCGCCGCTGCTGCTGCCCGATATTGCGCTGGTCGATCCCGAATTGACCTATGGCCTTCCGGCGCATGTCACTGCCGCAACCGGTGTCGATGCCATGGTTCACGCCATCGAATCCTATGCCTCGATGGGCGCCAATAACAATCCGATTTCCTGCATGCTGGCAAAACAAGCCCTCACCTTGATGGGGGCGGCGTTGGAAAAGGCTGTTCACCGAGGCTCCGACAAGCAGGCGCGTTATGACATGATGCTGGGCGCGATGCTGGCCGGGCAGGCTTTTGCAAATTCGCCTGTCGCAGCGGTTCACGCGCTGGCCTATCCGATCGGCGGGCATTTCCATGTGCCGCACGGCCTATCCAATGCGCTGGTTTTGCCGCATGTGTTGCGCTTCAATTGCAAGGTTGCGCCGCAGCCCTATGCCGAACTTGCACCCTTTGTTTTCCCTGAGCTGGCGCGGCTGGAAGGGCAGGCGAGGGCGGAGGCCTTTTGCGACGAGCTTGCGGCGCTTTCGGCGCGTTGCAACCTTCCGCAGCGCCTGCGCGATGTACATATTCCGGAAAACTTCCTGCCAAAAATGGCCAGCGACGTGATGAATCAGGGGCGTTTGCTTGGCAATAATCCTCGCCCGGTTTCTGAAAGCGATGCACTGGCTATTTATAAGGCTGCTTGGTAATCAGGCCACGATATTGAGATTCATTTTAAAATCCGGAGTACTCCATGGACGTTCGCAAGACGCTGGCTCTGCCGAACCTGTTAAAAGACAAAAACCTTTTAAAGGACAAATGCTACATTAACGGCCAGTGGGTTGCAGGCACCGGCACCATTTCTGTGACCAATCCGGTCGATGACTCTGAGATTTGTACCGTTCCAAAATTGGGCGCGGCGGAGACTAAACAGGCGATTCAAACCGCCGCAAAAGCGCAAAAACTCTGGGCCAGAAAAACCGCTAAGGAGCGCGGGCAAATCCTGCGCAAATGGTTCGAGCTGATGATGGCGCATCAAGAAGATCTGGCGCAGATTTTGACCGCCGAGCAGGGCAAGCCTCTGGCCGAAGCGCGCGGCGAAATTGCCTATGGCGCAAGCTTCATCGAATGGTTTGCCGAAGAGGCGCGCCGCGTTTACGGAGAAACCGTGCCGATGCCCTTTCCCAATGGCCGCGCAATTGTCATCAAGCAGCCGGTCGGCGTTGTTGTTGCAATTACACCATGGAACTTTCCAAATGCCATGATCACCCGCAAAGCCGGTGCCGCGCTGGCCGCCGGTTGCACCATGATCTGCAAACCCGCCTCGGAAACGCCGCTCTCGGCACTCGCGATGGCGGAGCTGGGCGAGCGCGCTGGCCTGCCGCCGGGCGTGTTCTCTGTCATCACCGGTTCGGCCCGCGAAATCGGTGCCGAGATGACCTCAAACCCGATTGTCCGCGGCTTAACATTCACCGGCTCAACCGAAATTGGCCGTCTGCTGATGCAGCAATGCGCCCCGACCATCAAGAAAATGGGGCTGGAGCTTGGCGGCAATGCGCCGTTCATCGTCTTTGACGACGCAGACCTTGACGCCGCTGTTGCAGGCGCCATGGCGTCCAAATATCGCAACAATGGCCAAACCTGCGTCTGTGCCAAC
>JAYVYB010000321.1:0-3548 GCA_043784625.1 Methylovirgula sp. | reverse complement strand
GGCCTCGGGCAGGTTTCTGACGAGAAGTTATTTGGATGCCGCAGTAAGCTGCTCAAGGAGACGCAGTTGTCACGCAAGCGAGCCGCGCCACGTTCCAGCGAACCACCGTCTCCCGAACAAAATATTATTCAACCACGGAAACTAAAGAAATGGCCCCGGAGACACCGGCCCCAATCGCCCCGCAGAACCTGACATAAAGGCGCCTCAGCTAAGTACTCTGCCAAATGCCAGGCACAAGTCACGGATATCTCGAGGTAATTTGCTGTGTCTATCAATCGGCGATTTATCAAGAAAAAGGTGGTGGAGGACGCAGACTGTGACAGGATCGTCTCAGATCAAAATTTCCCTGCTAACAGGGAAATTAACAGGGATTTTCATAAAAATCGTCGATCTAGCTTGAATTCTGGTGGTAAAAGCTCAGCAAATTCAGATGTTTGTTAGAAAATTCCCTAAAAATCAGAACAGGGAATTAAATAGGTCAAGCAGCGATCGAATCGCTGCAGAACAGGGAGCCGCAAATGGCCGTGGGCAATGGAACGGGATTGCGTGAAGCGCCCGCGCGACTTCTCAGCGCCGACTGGCTTTGTCTCGTCGAGATGAAGGGTTCTCGTGAGAAAGCGATCGACGCTCTCAGCCGCCCAGATCCTTCTATTTTGGTTCACATGAGACGCCAAGGGATGGCCGAAGGCATTGGTGGGTGTCCGTCGTCAGATAAAGTGAGACCAAAGGTGTTTTGAATTAGCGGAGTTTCTGGTTCATCAGATTTTGGATTATGCAGCCTGCCGTTGATGGTGCAAGCGGCGTTTTTGAATAGTTTTTCGTTTGATCCTTTCCCTTGTCTGCCGAATGGCGTGATCGCGCCCGCAATAAACATCGGCAGGCGTGACGTTGCAGATGGCCTCATGATAGCGTCGGTTGTTGTAATGATCGACGAAAGCGGCGATCTGGGCCTCAAGATCGCCGGGCATAAAGTAATGCTCCAGCAGAATCCGGTTCTTGAGAGTTTGATGCCAGCGCTCGATCTTTCCCTGCGTCTGCGGATGCATGGGAGCCCCGGACATGCTCAATATCACGCTTCCCCAGCCATAACGCCAGATCTCCTGCGACATAGGACGGCCCGTTATCAGACAGCGGGCGGGGGCGGTGATGCACGTTAGCAGTCGCGCATCCGGACGCTTCCAAGGCCAGATCCAGCGTGTCGGTCACGTCTGCCACCTTCATTCCGGAGCACAGCTTCCAGGCGATGATGTAACGGGAATAGTTATCCAGTACGGTTGAGAGACAATACCAGCCCCAGCCAATGATCTTGAAGTAGGTGAAGTCGGCAAGCTATTTTTATTCCCGCACATGTGGTTGATAGCTGTGGTCTTGTCCTTGAACGCGTTGGCGGCTTTGATGACAATGAAGGCTGGGCTGGTGATCAGATCATGGGCTTTCAGCAGCCGATACACGTTCAAAGGTCAAACGATTCACAGGATCGTTTGATTTCCCTTTTCACCTTCAGAGACAAAATAGCCTTTATTGTCGGTGAAGCGCACGGCCAGTTCGCGGGGCGACAGTTCGGACTGCTCCAGCGACAGATCAATAATCTGTTGCCGCACCTGGTCCGGAATACGGTTCCAGACCCGATCTGGTTTGCTTGGACGATCCCGAAGCGCTTTCACACCACCCGTCAGATAGCGGTCATACCAGCGATAGAATGTTGTTCGCGGTATGCCGATCTGTTCGAGTGTTTTGCTGGCAGGCTGGTGAGATTGTTCAACAATCCTGATGATCTCAAGCTTTTCTGAAGCGGGATATTTCATTCCAGAAGTCTTTATTCTTGTCCCCCATCCGCAATCATGCTTTTTTTGAGCAGGTGGTTTTCCAAGGTGAGATCAGCCACAGCCTCTTACAAGGCGCTGGCTTTTCGACGAGGATCCTTGACCTCGTTAGGCGTAGCGGCCCTGGCAGTGTCGCCAGCCAATCGCCGTTTCCCGGCTTCTAAAAACTCCTTCGACCAGGAATAATACCGACCTTGCGTAATACCTTCTCGGCGGCAAAGTTCACCTATACTGTCTTCGCCGCGCAAGCCTCAGAGCACAATTTTGATTTTGTCTTCGGCGGAATACTGCTTCCGAGTGGCGCGGCCAATGTCTTTCACAACCTGTTCGGCCTGTGCTTTTGTAACGGGTGCCTTCGTTCTCATTGTCAGTCCTTTTTGGAGCAGATGAGACCAAAATTACTCGCTTAGGAAAAGTCCCTAATTTGTGCCAGCGGTGCTAATGCCGGGCAATGGCCTGCATTTCCACGTCCAGCGCGTCCATCGTCACCCAATCCTTGAGGTTGCGATAGAGCGATTCGGGTTTCTCGACCAGCATCACGCGAATGGATGGATGCGCCTTGAGATAGACGACCATTTCGCCGAACGCGGCGCGGCCTGTCTGCTTAGGGGCTTCAACGTTGATGTATTCTGGAAGCCCGCTCTAGAAGATGGCGCCGACAGGAACCGCTATTAAAAAAATAGCTTGTCCTGCGGTGATAGAGTGATTGCAACTGGTCGGCCCGAGATTATTGGCCGGACACCAGAATCTGAATGCTGCCCTATGTTATCGGCGCTGATCGGGGTCATCATCGCTTAAGATGGTAATCTTTGAGACCGGATCGCGGGTATTTCGCTGGAGTCACGAATAAGCATTTCGCCGGGAAATATGATTTTTACGGGGGGGCCGCTGCGCTTCTGGCTCATCCTGTCAAACAGCATCCCCACTGCCTCCTGACCGATGCGATAAGCAGGCTGTGCGATCACAGTCAGCCGCGGCGAAAATGCAGTGGCCCATGGAAAGTCGTCAAACCCGGCAATGCCGATATCCTCTGGGCAGGACAGGCCCCGTTCCGCCAGGGCCCGCATAAGGCCGAGGGTCATGAAGTTGTTTGTCGTGAACACGGCATCTGGCAGCGGGGCTGAATCGATCATGTTCAGGGCTGTCTGATGCGCCGAAGTGATTTTCGAAGGGCTTTCAAAAGCAAGACTGGGCTCAGGCGCCATGCCATGGGCTCTTAGTGCATCGCGGTAGCCTGCCTCGCGTGCATCCATCGTATCGGTGCGCTGGCCGGCCCGGAGTATGGCAATGCGCCGATGCCCGCGTTCAATGAGGTGGCTTACAATGCGCCGCGCCGACTCCCGATTGTCGATCACCACCGTATCGAACGACAACCCCTCAAGGCTGCGGTCAACACAGATCAGCGGCAGGCCCACGTCGAGAATGGCCTGATAGGGCTTGGTATTGCTGCCCACGGGGACGGCAATGATGCCATCCACACGTTTTTCCTGAAGCAGATCAAGAGACGCTGTTTCTTTGGATGGATCTTCGCCCGTATTGCAAAGGATCAGAGTATATTGGTTTTGCGCCGAATAAATTGCCTCTTCGATCCCGAGAACTAGATCGGAAAAATAAGGGTTGGATATGTCTGAAATCAGAACTCCGATTGTGCCGGTCTTGTTTTGCCGGAGGCTGCGCGCCACTCCGTCACGGCGATATTTCAGCTGATCCACAGCCGCTAGAACG
>JAYVYB010000320.1:0-4938 GCA_043784625.1 Methylovirgula sp. | reverse complement strand
AGATGAAACAGGCGGCGGTTCGGGCGATTGCTGAGCTCTCGCGTGAAGCGCCGTCAGACGTTGTGGCGCGCGCCTATGGCGGCGAAGCGCCGATGTTTGGCCCGACGTCGCTGATTCCCAGCCCGTTTGACCCGCGCCTGATTTTGCGGATTGCCCCGGCAGTGGCAAAAGCCGCAATGGACACCGGCGTGGCGCGCAAACCGATTCAGGATTTCAAAGCCTATGGCGAGACGCTGTCGCGCTTTGTGTTCCGCTCCGGCTTTATCATGAAGCCCCTGTTCGAACAGGCGCAGCTCAATCCCAAACGGGTGATCTATGCCGATGGTGAAGAAGAGCGGGTGTTGCGCGCGGCGCAGGTGGTGATTGAAGAAGGTTTGGCGATCCCGATTCTAATCGGACGTCCGGCAGTGGTGGAAGCGCGGCTGGAACGATTCGGATTGTCCATCCGCCCCGGCAAAGACTTTGAACTGGTGAATCCGGAAAACGACTCACGCTACCGCGAATTTGTGTCGGAATATGTGGAGGCGGCGGGCCGCAAAGGCATTTCCCCGGCGGCAGCACGCGCCATGGTGCGCACCAGCGGCACCATCATCGCCGCCATTGCTGTGCGGCGCGGCATGGCAGACGCGATGATATGCGGGCTTGAGGGGCGGTTTCGCTCGCGGCTGAAGCATATCAAAGACATTATCGGGCTTGCGCCGGGGGTGCGGGACTTTTCGGCCATGAGCTTGCTGATCACGCAGCGGGGGGCGTTTTTCATCGCCGATTCGCATGTGCGGGACAATCCGAGCGCCGGTGAAATTGCCGATATGGCGATTTTATGCGCCGAACATGTCAAGCGCTTTGGCATGACCGCGAAGATCGCGCTGCTGTCACATTCGGATTTTGGTGAGGCGGACACGCCGTCAGCTTTAAAAATGCGGGAGGCACTGGCGTTGATTCACCAACGCGCGCCGGGGCTGGAAGTTGATGGCGAAATGCAAGCCGACACGGCGCTGAGCCAGATGATCCGCGATATTGTGTTGCCGCATTCGACCCTGAAGGGCGAGGCCAATGTGTTGATCATGCCCAATCTGGATGCAGCGAACATCGCGTTCCAGCTCACCAAAATTGTGGCGGATGCGCTGCCGGTGGGGCCGATTTTGCTGGGGCCCGCCTTACCTGCCCATGTGGTGACCGGCTCGGTAACCGCACGCGGCATTGTCAATATGACGGCGATTGCTGTGGCAGAGGCGCAGGCTCAGCGCCGATAAACCGCCGTAGGCCGCGGCTGAACCTGCGCGGGCGGAACCTTCACACAACTTGGACGGAAATTTTGTGCGATTTCCAGTGTTTTAGCGCAAATTCCGGCGCTTTTTCGCTTGGACAAATCAATAACCGCCTATAACCTTTGCGCGCAGGCAAGGGGGAACCGTGGGCGTGGGGGACGCTGTGCGGTTACATTTCACCCCTGGCTGGCTTCCCCCGAAATTCGTTCGAAATCAAAATGATTTATTTTACTACCGATTGCCTTTGAGGGGGTTCTATGTGCCAACCTAACAAATGGATTTGGGGGCTTTTGCCGCTCATTCCGCTCTGGCTTTTTGCCAATTATTATAAAACACCGGAAGTTGAAGCAGACCTTGCGGCGCGCGCCACACCTGCGATTGCCAATTTGCTCGACAAAGGCGCGCTCAGCGTGGCTGGACGCGACGTGACTTTGAGCGGTGCCGCTTTTGCTGACAAAGGCCAGACTGCGGCCATCGGCGCTATTCTCGGACAACGCGGCGTGCGCCTCGTCAATGATACAACCAGCCTCATTCCTGAGGGCAAGCCCTACGTCTGGGGCGCGACCCGTGATGGTGACAAGGTTACGCTCACCGGCGCGGTGCCGGACCCTGTGGCGCGGCTCGCCATCATGAAATCGGCGGTTGAGAGCCTGCCGGGCGCAACGATTACCGACGGCATGACCTATGCGCGCGGTGCGGCTGCTGCCGGAGTTGCCGGAGCGGCGGCATTTGGCTTTAAAGAGCTGAACGCGCTGAGTAAAGGTGAAATCGGGTTGTCGGACGGAGCCTTCTCGATCAAAGGGGAAGCGCCTGACTCGGCAAAATATCTGGCAGCAGTGCAGGGTCTTTCGACTTTGCCTGAAGGCGTGAAACTGGGCGTGGCGGATATTTTGCCACCCAGCGCCAAGTCCTACAGCGTTGGTGCGGTCAAATCGGCAGACGGCATAACCCTTTCCGGTTTTGCGCCTTCGGCTGATGCGGAAGCAAAATTTGTGACGGCGGCAAAAGCTGTTGCGCCGGGCGGCAAGGTGACGGATCAGTTGCAAATTGCGCGCGGTCTGCCAGCCGGAATTGATTTTGGCGCGCTAACCGGTTTCATGGTGGCCGAATTGGGCAATCTGAAATCCGGCGAGGCCAAGTTTGTTGATGGTTTGCTCTCGCTCAAGGGCGACGCTCCAAGCGCTGAGGCGCTCAAGGCCGCGATGGCTGGTGTTGCTGCCGGTGTTCCGGCTGGCGTGAAGCTTGCCGCTCCTGCAATTATGGGCCCAACTCCGCCGCCAGAGCCCGCTAAGGCTGCGGAACCGGCGAAGGCTGCCGAGCCTGTCAAAGAGCCGGATCCAGCCAAAGCCGCTGAACCGGCAACTACCGGTGGCGAGTATAAATTCGACGCAGTGCGCGCCGGAAGCACGCTCACCCTGACCGGAAGCTACCCTGATGAAGACTCCCATGATAAAATTCTGGGCGTGATCAAGGCTAAGTTTTTCGGCATTACTCTGGTTGATCAGACCAAGCTGATGGAAGGCGCGCCCAAGAACTTCAGCCAAGCGGCCATTTCTGCGGTTTCGCAGTTGTCACGCTTGGGCTCCGGCTCGGCCAGCATTGCCGACAGCCACATCAGCCTGAAAGGCGAGGCGCTGTATGACGCCGCGACAAAGCAGATCAACAGCAATATCGTGACAGCGTTGCCGTCGGGATTTGTTGGCGAATCAGCGGTAACCACCCGCGCTGCTGGGGCGGTCATCGAAGACCCGGCCAAGTGTCAGGTTGTGATGACTGAGCTATTGGACAAGGGAAAAATCCGGTTCGAAACCGGCAAGGCCACGATCCATCCCGATTCGTTCGGGTTTTTGGATGCTGTGGTGGCGGAAGTCAGCCGGTGTCCGGCAACGCACTTTGAGGTTGGCGGCTACACGGACAATGTCGGGGCACCCGCCTCAAACCTTGAGCTGTCGCGGTTGCGCGCGCAAACAACCACCGACTATCTGGTGAAAGCCGGTATTCCAGCCGACCGCCTGACTGCGGTGGGCTATGGAGAAACCAATCCAATCGCCTCGAATGATACGGATGAGGGCAAAGCCCATAATCGCCGTATTGAATTCCTCGTGAAGTAGGGGAGAGCATTATGTCTTATGTATTTTCAGTATTATTTTGGTGGATTGTCACGGCCTTTGTTTTGGGTTTGATTGTCGGGTGGCTTACGTGGTCGCGCGAAAAAAATGCAGGCTGGATGTCCGGCTGGCTAAAATGGGCGCTGGTGGCGTTCGTCGTCGGGCTGATTATGGCGTGGCTGACAGTTTTCCCGGGGCGGGCCGGTTTCTGGTTGGAGTCGGCGCTTTTTCTCGGGGCGTTTGCTGTTGTCGGCTGTGTTTTGAGCTGCTGGTTAAAAGGCATGTTGGCGGGCAATGAAGCGCCTGCGGCGGCGGTTACGGCCACAGCTGCAGCTGGCTTGATGTCTGCAAAAACCACAAGCGCGCCTGCGCCGGTTGCAAAGCCTGCTGTTGCAGTTGCGCCTGCGGCTGCGGTTCATGCCGGTACAAAGCCGGTGGGTATTGCCGCTGCTGAAGGCGGCAAGGGCGATGACTTAAAGGTCATCAAGGGAATCGGCCCGAAAAACGAAAAGATTTTGAATGATCTTGGCGTGTTCCATTGGTGCCAGATTGCGGCTTGGACGCCGGAAAATGCGGTTTGGATGGGCCATCACATGGCTTTCCCGGGCCGTATTGAGCGCGAACACTGGATTGCGCAGGCACACATTCTGTGTGCCGGTGGTGACACCGAGCACTCACTGGCTGTAAAATCCGGCGCGATCAAGGCCGATGACGCGCCGATGTCGGATGCGGATCTGGCCAAGCAGCAGGCGGAACTCGACGCAAGAGCTAAGGCGGCGGCTGATAAGGCTGCTGCGGACAAGGCCAAAGCTGCCGCCGATTTGACCGCTGCCGCTGCCGCCAAGGCTGCCTCGGACAAAGCCGCTGCGGACAAAATCGCTGCGGATAAGGCAAAAGCAGACGCGGATGCGAAGACTGCTGCCGCCAAAGCCAGCGCCGCTTCTGCCAGCGTTACCGGTGATCATGCAGGCACCAAGCCTGTTGGCATAGCTGCACCAGAAGGCGGCAAGGCCGATGATTTGAAGGTGATTGATGGTATCGGGCCGAAGAATGAGAAAATTCTTCACGACCTTGGCGTGTTCCATTTCTGCCAAATTGCGGCATGGACACCGGAAAATGCCGAATGGATGGGCCATCATATGGCCTTGCCGGGGCGAATCGAACGTGAAGAATGGATCGCGCAGGCCAATGTGCTGTGCGCAGGCGGCAAGCCGGGCAAATCGGCGGCGGATTTGGCAGCTGAAGCGCAGGCCAAAGCCGATGCTGCTAACGCTGCGGCCCCTCTGCCGGACGAAGACAAGCATGCGGGAAAGCGGCCTCCGGGCCTGAAAACCGCGCGCGGCGGCAAGGCTGATGATCTGAAATTGATCAAAGGCATCGGCCCGCAAAATGAAGGCCGGCTGCATGGTCTTGGCATTTGGCATTTTGACCAGATTGCTGCCTGGACGCATGATCAGGTGCTTTGGGTTGGCTCGTATCTGGCCTTCCCTGGGCGCATTGACCGCGAAGCTTGGATTGCTCAAGCCAAGGAATTGGCAGCGGGCAAGATGACGGACTTTGCC
>JAYVYB010000319.1:0-3126 GCA_043784625.1 Methylovirgula sp. | reverse complement strand
TGGCTACGGTGCCTATGGACATTCCATCCCGGCAGCTTTTTCAACCAATCGGCTGTCACTGGTGGATCGCGGCTTTATCTTTGCCATTGCCCATGTTCGCGGCGGTATGGATAAGGGGTTCAACTGGTACAGTGCCGGAAAGCTGGAACATAAAACCAATACGTTCAAGGACTTCATCTCCAGCGCCGAGCATTTGATTGAACACGGCTTTGCGGAGGGCGGTAAAATTGTGGCTCAGGGCGGCAGCGCGGGCGGGATGTTGATGGGGGCTATAGCCAATATGGCGCCAAAACTCTTTGGCGGGATTATAGCCGACGTGCCATTTGTGGATGTGGTGAACACGATGCTGGATGCCAGTTTGCCTCTGACGCCGCCTGAATGGCTCGAGTGGGGCAATCCGATTGAGGATACCAGCGCGTTCAAACGTATGCTGGCCTATTCGCCTTATGACAATGTGACAGCGCAGGCCTATCCGCCGATTTTGGCGCTTGCAGGCCTAACAGACCCGCGTGTGACGTATTGGGAACCTTTGAAATGGGTTGCGAAGCTGCGGGCAACTATGACGGGCGGCGGACCTGTTTTGCTTAAAACCAATATGGATGCAGGGCACGGCGGCGCTGCTGGCCGGTTTGATCAACTTGAAGAAGTGGCATTGTGTCAGGCGTTTGCACTGACATGTTGCGGGCGGAGCGGGGCTTAGATGCTGCTACAGGCCGGAACATCACAACTTCTGCTTATTGATATCCAAGACAAGCTGCTGCCCGCAATGGCCGAGCCCGAAGCAGTGCGCCAAAACGCGATCAAGCTGGCCAAGGCTGCGCGGCATTTCCACTGCCCTATTGTGGTGAGCGAACAATATCCCAAAGGCATCGGCCACACGCATAGCGCTGTGGCGGCAGCGATGGGAGATGGTGCACAGATTTTCGAAAAGTTAGAATTTTCTGCCTGGCGGGACGAAGCCATTGCCAGCGAACTGACAAAAAACCGGATTTTCGGTCGCGCTCAGGCGGTGATTTGCGGAATAGAATCGCATGTGTGCGTGTTGCAAACGGCATTGGAGCTGGTGCGGAACGGCTTTGAGACATTTTGCGTTGAGGATGCAATGTCTTCACGCAATTTAAGTTCCAAGACCGCGGCAATTGCGCGGCTTAGACATGAGGGCGTCACCATAGTCACCACTGAAATGGTCATTTTTGAATGGCTGGGCCGGGCTGGCACCGCTGATTTTAAAGCGCTGCTGCCACTGATCAAGTAGCGGCGGGTTCTGTCTCGGCGCTTACTTGCCCCTCTTCTATGAAGGCGCGCAATTCGGACATGGAAGCAAAGCGGAAAACTCCGTGTTCATTTTCCGCTTCCACTGATCCATCTGAATACATGGCGTAATTCGTTCCTGCCGCCTCGTAGCGCCCCACCACTGCGGGTTGAGGGGCGTGAGCCAGCGCGGCGCTGTGGGCGGCCTCCTCATGATGCCGGTCGTGTGAACGATCATCGTGTTGGTGCGGGGCGTGTTCTGCGTGGCTGGCAGCCGTACCAAGCGCAGCTTCGCTATCACCGGTCGGCGCATGGGTCTCGAAAGCGGCCTCATGCTCATGTGCGACGGCGGATTCGGGGGCATGCTGCGATGGTGTGTAAACCGCGCTCTGCTGCTGCAAATCAGGCAGCAGGTCTTGCGGCTCCGGCGGATGTTTGAGGGCGGCGGTCAGCCAATCCAATGATGGCGCGGGCGGCTCCGGCAAAGCGGTGACCTCATCAGCCGCGACCGGGTGTGAAATCACCGGGTCGGGCCATTGTATGTGCGATTTCGGAGTAGCTTCGACCGGCTCGGATGCCAATTTTTCTGGCGGCGTCGCGGCGTGGAGCGGGGCAATCCCGATCGGCAAAACATCGTCGCCAAGATTTAGCTCCGGCGATTCTTCCTCTATATTTTCGTGCTTTGGTTTGCTCGAAAACAGGTCGCTTTGTTCGACAAGCGTTGCCGCTCCAATGGCCACGGCGGCCCCCGCCCCTGCCATAACGGGAGCTGAAATGTACGTGGGAGTTTCCGCGACATGAGGCTCAGCAGCGGGCAAGACCGCCGGGTCGGGCGTTTTTGTCCAAGGCTTTGGTGCCACAGCCACAGGGCTGGACAGCGCCGCAGCGCGCGTAAGGGACTTAGCGAGGGAGGTAAGCTTTAGCGCCAATAGGCCAAGCGACAGGGCTATAATTCCCGCCGAAAACAGCGTGGCGCCGGAGATGACCATGGCCCAGCCGCGCTCAACCTGAATGATCTCATAACCGGAATAAGCCAACCACCCGCCAAAAGCCGAACAAATTGCGCCAATGGCCACTATAATCCAGCCCATATGCGTCTCCTTAAAAATATCCGGCTCAGACCAGGATGAAGTGGCAAATCAATAAGTATTTAACATTGTGACAGAATTTGGAACTTTGCGCAAAAGCTGCTGCTAATCCTTGCCCGAAAGCCAAGCACACACTAAGTTAAGAAAACCCGAAGCCAAGCTTCGCCCCGTTTTAACCCAGGAGCATTTATGTCCTTTACACTCCCTGAACTCCCCTATTCGCATGACGCTTTGCAACCGTTCATGTCCAAGGAAACTCTCGAATATCACCATGACAAACACCACTTGGCCTATGTCAACAATGGCAATAATCTGATCAAGGGCACCGAATGGGAAGGCAAGAGCCTTGAAGATGTGGTCAAGGGTTCGTTCGGCAAGAATGCGCCTTTGTTCAACAATGCCGGCCAGCATTACAACCATCTGCATTTTTGGCATTGGATGAAGCCGAATGGCGGCGGCAAAATCCCGGGCAAACTGGAAAAAGCCATCATTGCCGACTTGGGTTCTGTCGAGAAAATGAAGGAAGACTTCATTCTGGCTGGCGTGACCCAGTTCGGCTCCGGCTGGGCTTGGCTTGCGGTCAAGGACGGCAAGATCATCGTGGCGAAGTCTGCCAATGGCGAAAGCCCGCTGGTCACCGGCGCGAAGCCAATTTTGGGCTGCGATGTTTGGGAGCACTCCTATTACATCGACTATCGCAATCGCCGCCCGGACTACTTGAAGGCTTTTGTCGAAAACCTGGTCAATTGGGATTACGTCGAAAAAATGTTCGACGAGGCAACCAAGT
>JAYVYB010000318.1:0-8657 GCA_043784625.1 Methylovirgula sp. | reverse complement strand
AGATCGCGGCCATGCAGACAAAGGTTTGCCAAACGCCAACGCCATCGGCTGATTTAAAATAGTCCATCAGCATTTTTGCCAAGGGCGTACCAATCATAGCGCCGCCGCCAAAGCCCATGATGGCCATGCCGGTTGCCATGCCGCGACGGTCTGGAAACCACTTCACCAAGGTTGATACCGGTGAAATGTAGCCAAGACCAAGACCGATGCCGCCGATAACGCCGGAGCCGAGCCACATCATCCAGAGCTGATGCGTGTAAACGCCCAGCGCGGAAATCAACAGGCCGCCACACCAGCAAATTGCTGAAACGACACCGGCTTTTCTCGGGCCTTCGCGCTCAAGCCAACCGCCCCAAATGGCAGCGGAGGAGCCGAGCAATACGAAAAACAGCGTGTACATCCAGCCCAAATCCGCCACTTTCCAATCGCAGGATGTGCGGAACAGAGCGGACATCAAATCTGTGAATGTGCCCCAAAATGTCGGGTCAGCAACGGCGCAGGCTATTGGCTTGGTAATGCCAAGAGATTGGCTCAATGGCAGCCAAAATACGCTGAAACCATAGGCCATGCCAATGCATAGATGAATAGCCAAAGCTGCCGGAGGTACTAACCATCTATTGAAGCCCGGGCGTGCAACTGTATTCGCCCGGCTGAGAAGCCCGGCGTCCAAAGTATTCGTCGTCATTATGTTTCCCCCTACTTTTTATTCTTAACTATACATCATTTTACGAATGTTCTTATATGAACTTTCGTCTACCCCTTCTTCCATTTTAGGAAGCTTTTGGTGGATGGATTGCTGGAATGACCTTGAGAAGCATCGGGTCAAAACCCGCACCACCTGCCTGCGCCAAGGCCAGAATACCCTTGCGCATGCGCGGATCCCAAAACTTATTGATGTGATTTGTCAGTGTTGCCACGGCTTCGTCTGCCGGCAACTGCCGCAAATTTTGAATGATCTGATTGGCCATATGGACAAGTTTTTGCTGTGAATCACTCATGGAGTTTTCTCATTTCGCCAGTGCCAGTTTTTTAGTGTCGAACGCTTCGGAGCCTTGGAAAATCAACGCGTAATCGTCCCGCGCCAAAGCAACCAAAATCATGCCATGCGCCTGCGCCCGCTCCAGTGCCAAGGACGTTGGTGCCGAAATCGCCACAAGCGCCCGCGCGCCAAAAATTGCTGCTTTTTCCACCATTTCAAACGAGCAACGGCTGGTAATGACGATAAATCCCTCTTCGGCGTTCTGCCCCGTGCGCAAAAGCGCCCCGATAAGCTTATCAAGCGCATTGTGCCGCCCGACGTCTTCGCGAACCACGATGATATTGCCCGAAAGATCAGCAAAAGCCGCCGCGTGAACCGCGCGCGTTTCATCGTTCAAGGGCTGGTGGGCGGCAAATGCGCGTAGAGCCTTGCCCACCGCCGCCGGTGTCAGCTTGAAATCTGACTTTGGCCGCACTGTCGCATTTGGCAGCGCGTCTAAATCCTCAATGCCGCAGAGCCCGCAGCCGGTGCGCCCGGACAAAGCCCGTTTGCGGGCCAGATGCGCCTGCATTTTGTCGCCGCGCAGGGCAATTTCGAGCCGTAACCCGCGTTGTTCGCCCTTGATTTCCACACCAACAATGTCGGAGGGGTGCTGGATGACGCCTTCGGTGAAACTAAAACCGTAGGCAAAATCCTCCAGATCGTTCGGCGTTGTCATCATGACCGCAAACGGAACCGGGCCATAAACAACGTTGACCGCAGTTTCCACCGCGACCGGGCGCATGATTTGCGCGCCGGCCTGCGTGTAATCCAACACGCGGGCGGCCGCTGCAACGCTTGCCGCAGCGATGTTGCTTGCAGGCGCTTTCACGGTTGCCGTCTTATTCAGCAGCATCGATGTAATGCCCCAAAATCTGACGCTTGTCGCGGGCGTCCAAGAGTTCGCGCTCCTGCCACTCTGACATGCGGTTTGTTCGCCGCACCTCAACCGCCGTAACCTTGTATTCCGGACAGTTGGTTGCCCAATCGGAGTTATCCGTTGTCACAACATTGGCACCCGATATGGCATGGTGGAAGGTGGTGTAGACCACGCCGGGCTGCATCCGCTCCGAGACAAGCGCGCGCAAAGCCGTCTCTCCGGCGCGCGAATGCAAGGCGACAAAATCACCGTCGCGAATGCCACGATTTTCTGCGTCAGAAGGATGAATTTCAAGCAAGTCTTGTTCATGCCAGGTGCTGTTCTTTGTGCGCTTGGTTTGTGCGCCGACGTTATATTGCGACAGAATGCGCCCGGTGGTGAGCAGCAGCGGGAAACGCGGGCCTGTCCGCTCTTCCGTTGGCACAAATTCGGTCATCATGAACTTGCCTTTGCCGCGCACAAACCGGTCGATATGCATCAGCGGCGTGCCATTTGGCGCGGCTTCGTTCACCGGCCATTGCAACGACCCCTCTTCATCAAGGCGCTTAAACGACACGCCCTTAAAGGTTGGCGTCAGGCGGGCAATCTCGTCCATAATTTGCGATGGATGCGCATAGTTCATCGGATATCCGAGCGCCTGCGAAAAGCGCTGCGTTACTTCCCAATCTCCAAGGCCGGATTTTGGCTGCATAACCTGCCGCACGCGGTTTATCCGGCGTTCGGCATTGGTGAAGGTGCCATCCTTTTCCAGGAATGAAGAGCCCGGGAAAAACACATGCGCATATTTGGCGGTTTCGCAAAGGAACAAGTCTTGCACGATCACACATTCCATCGCTGAAAGCGCGGCCTGCACATGTTTCGTGTTAGGATCAGACTGGGCAATGTCTTCGCCCTGAACGTAAAGCGCCTTAAATTCACCATCGAGCGCCGCATCAAACATGTTTGGGATGCGCAAGCCCGGCTCACTGGACAGTTCGACACCCCACAGGCTTTCAAACATCTGCCGGGTCGCATCATCCGACACGTGGCGATAACCGGAGAACTCATGTGGGAACGAGCCCATGTCGCATGAACCCTGAACGTTATTTTGTCCGCGCAATGGATTTACGCCGACGCCATCACGACCAAGATTGCCGGTGGCCATTGCCAGATTGGCGATGCCCATCACCATGGTGGAGCCTTGGGAATGTTCAGTTACGCCGAGGCCGTAATAAATCGCGCCGTTGCCACCCTTTGCATAGAGCCGCGCCGCGCCGCGCATATCGGCTGCCGGAACACCGGTGTATTGCTCGGTATGTTCGGGCGAATTGATATCTTGGGCAACGAAGCGCGCCCAACCTTCAAACGCTTCCCAATCGCAGCGTTCACGCACAAAGGCTTCATCAACCAAACCTTCGGTCACAATCACATGCGCCAATGCATTGATCAGAGCGACGTTTGTGCCGGGCTTTAACGGCAGGTGGAAGTCCGCCTTGATATGTGCAGACTTGATCAGGTCAATGCGGCGCGGATCGGCTACGATCAGCTTTGCGCCCTGACGCAGGCGCTTTTTCATCCGCGACGCGAACACCGGATGGCCGTCGGTCGGGTTTGCGCCGATAACCAGAATAACGTCCGATTTGGCCACAGACTTGAAGTCTTGCGTACCGGCGGACGTCCCAAAAGTTTGCCCCAGCCCATAACCGGTTGGTGAGTGGCAAACGCGGGCACAGGTATCGACGTTGTTATTGCCAAAACCGGCGCGGATAAGCTTTTGCATGGCAAAAACTTCTTCGTTGGTGCAGCGCGACGATGTGATGCCGCCCACCGAGTCCTTGCCATATTGATGCTGGATGCGCTTGAATTCCGACGCGGCATGGTTGATCGCCTCGTCCCAAGTGACCTCGCGCCATGGATCGGTGATTTTGGCACGGATCATTGGCTTGGTGATGCGGTCTTCATGGGTGGCATAGCCGTAAGCAAAGCGGCCCTTGACGCAGCTGTGCCCTTCATTAGCCTTGCCATCTTTGTACGGCACCATGCGGACAATTTTTTCGCCTTGCATTTCGGCCTTGAACGAGCAGCCAACACCGCAATAGGCGCAGGTGGTCACAGCCGAATGTTCCGGCTGGCCCATTTCGATAATGCTTTTTTCGGTGAGCGTTGCTGTCGGGCAGGCCTGTACGCACGCGCCGCATGACACACATTCCGAGCTCAAAAAGTCCACGCCGCCTGCGGAGACACGGCTGTCAAAGCCACGTCCGGCAATGGTCAGCGCGAAGGTGCCCTGCACCTCTTCGCAGGCGCGGACGCATCGGTTGCAGACGATGCACTTTGAGGCATCGTAAGTGAAGTAGGGATTGCTCTCGTCTTTGGCAGAGTTCAGGTGGTTCTCGCCGGATGTTCCGTAGCGCACATCGCGCAAACCAACCACACCGGCCATGTCCTGCAACTCGCAATCGCCATTGGCGGCGCAGGTGAGACAGTCAAGCGGATGGTCGGAAATATAAAGTTCCATCACGCCTTTGCGCAGCTTGGCGAGACGCTCATTCTGCGTGTGCACCACCATGCCGTTTTCAGCTGGCGTTGTGCAGGAGGCCGGAGTGCCGCGCCGGCCTTCAATCTCAACCAGGCACATGCGGCAGGAGCCAAATGGCTCCAGCATATCTGTGGCGCAGAGTTTGGGAATTTGCGTCCCCATATGCATTGCCGCAGCCATGACCGAGGTGCCTTCCGGTACGCTGACCAGTACCCCGTCAATGGTGAGGGTTACGCTATTGTCGGACACGCGGATTGGCGTTCCGAAGTCGAGTTCTTTTACCAGAGCCATGCTCTTGCTCCTATTCAGCAGCGAGAGGCATTGCGCGCCCCGCGAAATCTTCAGGGAAATTGTCCATCGCGCTTTGCACCGGGAAAGGTGTCAGGCCGCCCAGCGCGCACAGCGAAGCATCCAGCATGGTGGCGCACAGATCGCGCACCAGCGCGGTATTTTTGGAAACCTCGACGCCATTGCGGATTTTAGCGATTGTCTCGGCGCCGCGCGTTGAGCCGATGCGGCACGGGGTGCATTTGCCACAGGATTCAAGAGCACAAAATTCAAAGGCGAATTGCGCCTGCTTGGCCAGGTCAACAGTGTCGTCAAACACCACAACCCCGCCGTGCCCCAACATGCCTTTTGCCGCAGCCAAGGCTTCATAGTCGATTTTGGTATCGAGTTGTTTTTCGCTGAAATAAGCCCCTAACGGCCCGCCAACCTGCACCGCCCGCAAGGGCCGGCCTGAATAGGTTCCGCCGCCAATGTCCATGATCAATTCGCGCAAGGTTATGCCGAACGCCAGCTCAAACAAGCCGCCGCGCTTGACATTGCCCGCCAGTTGCACCGGCAGGGTGCCGCGCGAACGGCCCATGCCAAAATCTCCATAGGCTTTTGCGCCATGCTGCAAAATCCATGGCACGGACGCCAGCGACATCACGTTGTTGATAACCGAGGGCTGGCCGAACAAGCCCTTGATGGCTGGCAATGGCGGTTTTGCCCGCACCACGCCGCGCTTCCCTTCCAGGCTTTCCAGCAGCGATGTTTCCTCGCCGCAGACGTAAGCTCCCGCACCAACGCGCACTTCCATATCAAAATCATGGCTGCTGCCCGCAATGTGCTTGCCCAGAAATCCGCCCTTGCGGGCAATTTCTATGGCTGTATTCATCGCCGCAATGGCGTGCGGATATTCCGAACGCAGATAAACATAACCCTTGGTTGCGCCCACGGCCACACCGGCAATCGCCATGCCTTCCACGAGGCAAAGCGGATCACCTTCCATCAGCATCCGGTCTGAGAACGTGCCGCTATCGCCTTCATCAGCATTGCAGACAACATACTTTTGCGACGAAGCCGTATTCAACACGGTCCGCCACTTGATGCCGGTCGGGAACCCGGCACCGCCACGCCCGCGCAGGCCGGAGGCTGCCACTTCCTCAACCACTGCGGCTGGTGTCATTGCCAGCGCATTGCGCAGCCCGACAAAACCGCCGTGAGCCTGATAATCGCTCAAGGAGAGCGGGTCGGTTATGCCAACCCGTGCGTAGGTTAGACGGTTCTGAACTTTGAACGCCGGATGATCTTCAATGTTCCCTAACTTGAGCTGGTGCGCCCCGCCTTGCAGGAACTCCGCAGCGAACAGCGCTTTAATGTCGCCAAGACCAACCGGGCCGTAAGCGACGCGCCCCGACGCGGTTTCCACCTCGACCAGCGGCTCCAGCCAAAGCAGCCCGCGAGAGCCGTTGCGGACAATTTCGATCTCAATATTGCGCGCAGCCGCCTCAGTGCGGATGGCAGAAGCAACATGGTTTGCGCCAACGGACAGCGCGGCAGCATCTCTGGGAACATAAATTTTAATCATTGCAGTGCGCCCTTGGCAGCAGACATAATCATTTCAAGGCGGTGACCATCCAGACGCGCGATCAGCTCGCCGTCCAGCAATGCTGCCGGGCCAAGCGCGCAATTGCCGAGGCAATAGACATTTTCGATGGTCAAACGTCCGTCCTGCGTTGTGTCGCCCATTTTGATGTCGTGAACTGCCTCAAAATCAGAAATGAGGCTTTCAACACCCATGGATTGGCAAGCTTCGGCGCGGCAAATTTTCAAAATGTGTTTACCGGCGGGGCGGGTGCGAAAATCATGGTAAAAGGTGATAACGCCGTGCACTTCGGCCTTGGAGACATTGAGCGCTTCAGCGATTAGCGGATTACACTGCGGGTCAATGAAGCCAAACGCTGTTTGCAGCGCGTGCAAAATAGGGAGCATCGCGCCGGGCTCATTCTGCAAAGACCTGATGATCTCAAGCGCTTGCACTTCGTCGAAGGGTTGCGACGACGCATGTGTCGTTCCGCCTAATACTTTCGTCATATAAATCCTCAGATGCTTCTTATTATTGAGCAATTCCTGCCTGAACATGCCCCAAATTGCTAATTTTGCAAATCAAAAGGTCTGACCAATTGATAGGCAAAATCTATCATCCGCGCGCTGTTACGCTGATCGGCGCGGTGATTTTTGCCAAATCGATTGGTTTCGTCATGGCAAAAAGGCTGCGTGCGAGCGGCGAAAGCGGTTCGCGGTCGGCCACAATCAAACCAACCGTGCGCTGAACTTGCGGCTCGACCAGCGGCAAAGCTTTCGTGCCCTGCGGCAGGCCAAAAAAGTTCAACAATTGCCCCGGCACAATGGCCGACCAAAATCCGGCGCTGGCATGGGAGCACAGGTTGAAGATGGAATTGGTCTCCATAGCCGGCTTGGGCATCTTCCCGATGGAGCGAAACACACCATCAATGATACGGCGATTTTGCATGTCCGGAGTTAACAGGCACAGCGGCAGCTCTGCCGCGTCGCTCCAGCGCATGGTGGCTGCCGCAGCGAAGGTGTTTGTTGCCTTGGTCAGAAAGAAATAGTCCTCAACATAAAGCGGTTTGGCCCGCACATGCGCCAGCGGCTCGTTATCGAGATAGGTTATCCCGGCATCAATTTCGAAATTGGAAATGCCATGCTCAATCTCATGGCTGTTGAGAGACAGCACGGTGATCGTGACTTTTGGAAAACGCTCATAAAACGGCGCGCTCAGCAGCGAGATAACCGGCAATGCGGTTGGAATAGCGCCGATTCGCAATTTTCCGGAAAGCCCCTGTCCCATTTCGTCAAGGTTTTGCTGCATGGTGTCACATTCCGCCAACACCCGCTTGGCGTGTTCGAGAATCACCTGCCCTTCAGCAGTGAGGCCGTTGAAGCGATGGCCGCGTTCCACAATCGGCACCCGCATCTCGTCTTCCATTTGGCGGATCGCCGCAGAAAGCGTTGGCTGGGACACATTGCAGGCCGCAGCCGCGCGGCCAAAATGCTGTTCGCGCGCCAAGGCCACCAGATATACAAACTGTTTGAACACCATTTTTGCCTCGCCACCCGACTTCCGCTAATGTCACATTAATGTCTGTAGGATTCAGTGATTTGCAAGCGCTCTCAATTGGTCGGCACTGTCTGATTGATAAATGGCCTCATATTTAGGGAAGCAATGGAATGGCGGGTAAATATTTTGGCACCGACGGCGTGCGCGGCAAGGCCAACAAGTTCATCACACCGGAGCTGGCGCTAAAGATTGGCCAAGCTGCCGGGCTGGCTTTCCGGCGCGGCGACCACCGCCACCGCGTGGTGATTGGCAAAGACACCCGCCTTTCGGGCTATATGATTGAATACGCCATGGTGGCAGGCTTCACATCGGTGGGGATGGATGTGATGTTGCTGGGGCCGGTGCCAACCCCGGCCGTGGCGATGCTGGCCCGCTCCATGCGGGCGGATTTGGGCGTGATGATCTCCGCCAGCCACAATGCCTATGAGGACAATGGCATCAAGCTGTTTGGCCCCGACGGGTTCAAGCTAACCGACGAAATTGAAAATGAGATCGAGGCTTTGATCGACTCGGATATGTCGAAAAAGCTAGCGGCCTCCCCTGATCTGGGCCGCGCCAAGCGTATTGATTCGGCGCAGGATCGTTATATCGAATTTGCCAAGCGCACCCTCCCCCGCGCCATCTCGCTTGAGGGTTTGCGGATTGTGGTCGATGCGGCAAACGGTGCCGCCTACAAAGTGGCGCAAGATGCGCTGTGGGAACTTGGTGCCGAGGTTTTTGCCATCGGTGTGAAGCCGGACGGCTTCAACATTAACAAGGATGTCGGTTCCACCTCGCCGGACGCTTTGGCGCAAAAAGTTCGGGAGATGCGCGCCGATATCGGTATTGCGCT
>JAYVYB010000317.1:0-19245 GCA_043784625.1 Methylovirgula sp. | reverse complement strand
GGCATCGAGCACGCGGGTGTGTTCGTCTGTGGTAAGGCCCATGAAGGTTCCGAAGCTGCCGGGCACCACTTGAATGGCGTAAAACGGGCCGTTTTCAATTGGCGCAAGGCAGGGATTGGGCTTGACGTTCGCGTCGCCGCCCTTGCGGTTAAATGGGGTTGAGCCTTTGCCAAAAGCGGGGTCTTCGCCCTTTTTGCCGCTTTCATTGTAATCGTGCAGGGTTTGTTGTAGCGCCGCTGCGTTTATGCCGCAGGCGCGCGCCAGTTCTGCGATCGTGCGCCCTGTCTTGATGTAGCCGGATTTGATAAAGGGCGCGACGGGCAGCGGCGTCGGGCGGGAAATGCCGAAGCCATAGCGGCGCTGAAAGGCGCGGGTGCAGACCAGCCAGGAGACAACCTCTTGGTTTGGCGGTGTTTCGTGGATCATGGCGGTAACAAAATCATAGTAGCCATTGGCCTCGTTGACGAAACGTTTGCCACTGGGCAAAACCGCAATAAGCCCCGGTTTCGCGCGCTCGATAATATGGGGAAAACGCCCGAAGCTTCCGTCTTTATGTGGCACCAGAGACACCGGTGCCCAAGCCGCCTGCGAAGCGAGCGACGTGTCAAATTTCGCGCCAACCGTCTCACCCAAGCGCAAGCCGTCGCCTGAAACCGACGTCGGTACCACAGAAAAATGCTTGGTGCCGATGGGTGTGTTGCCACAAAGCTCAAGCCAGCGTTGCTTGTCGTGGGCAAAGCCGCCGGTGGCCAAAACTGTGCCAATGCGCGCGGATATCGAGACTGTTTTGCCCGCTTCTTCTATGGTTGCTCCTGTGACCCCGCCGTTCTCAAAGACAAGATTTTTGACGTTCACCGAAGTGCGGATATCGACGCCAAAATTTACAGCTGAAAGCCCCAGCCGCGCCATCAACGCATTGCCATTGACCAGCTGCGTGGCGCGGCCAAACAGCGCCAAATCAATGAGGTGTCGGCTAAAACGCTTGGCAACATGCAGGAAGGCTTTGGCAGACCGTGTCACGTTCATAAAAGCGGCGAGGTCAGCACCGGCCATAATCGGCATACCCAAAAAGGAAGTTTCCTGCATCGGGCGGCGAAGCCGGGTAAATAGCGACCCGAGCTTGCGGCCATTGATCGGCGCTGCGCAGAGCTGATGACCGCCAAGAGCTGCCCCTGGCGTATTGCCATGAATATCGGGGATGCCATTGCCCTCTACAAATTGCAGTGCGGTTTTGGTTTGGAAAAAATCGACAGCGTCAGGCGTGGTATTCAGAAACGCGGCGACGCGTTTTTCATCAAAATGGTTGCCAAGTTCGTTGCGCAGATAGGTCATCGGGCCCTCGGGGGCATCGTGAAAACCGGCCTCAACAGCAAAACGATTGCCCGGAAGCCACATCCAGCCGCCGGACCAAGCCGCCGCGCCGCCAAATGTCGGTTCCTTTTCGAGAACGATAACTTTGAGCCCTCGCGCCGCAGCCGTTACCGCTGCCGACATTCCACCCGCGCCGGAACCGATGACGAGCACGTCGCAGCTCATGGAAAGGGTGTTTTGGTCATGTGGTCGCAAAATGCTGTTGGCCTTATCGGAATTTATCTAGCAGCATAAGCAGAGAATATGAAATCTTGCCAAGCTTAAAAGGGCGCAATGCCATTCAAAGTGTAAGGCCAGAACAGTTGCCTTAAAGGCAATTGAATTTGGTAATGATTCGAATTTTGGTAGGCGAAAGCGGCGGAGGTGGCCGTTTGTCCAGAATTGCAAGGATGTACTCGATGCTCTGGGCGACCTCCCTGTCCACATCATGTCCGATAACAAAATTCATCACGCCGGATTCGAGCAATTGCCGTGAATTGCTATTGAGCTCATGGCCGATAAAAATCACCTTTCCCGCCAGCCCGCTTTCGCTCAAGGCTCTCCCAATGCCGATGTTTCCGGCCGCGACATTATAAATGCCGATCGGCGGGCCGTGTTCTTCAATGTGGCGCATGACGTGACGATAGGAGTTATCGCTTTCGTCGGCAGAGTTGACGCGGTCATCAATGTCCAAATGCGGAAATTCGGCGCGCAGAACCCGGCGAAAGCCCAGTTCGCGCTCTTCCTGCCCGCGGTAGGGCGCGGAGTAAACCATGAGAATATTGCCCACCTTGTCTCCGGCGGCTTGCCCCATCAAATAGGCGGCGGCAGCGCCAGCGCTGACCTGATCGTTGCCGACATAGGCGGTGCGGCCTGAATTTGGCAGGTCGGTGGTGATGCAAACAAGCGGAATTTTTCGTGCTGCAAGCGTGCGCAGGACGCGGTTAACAGTGAGGTTTTCGCGTGAGACGATTACCATTCCGTCGCTGTTTTCGGCGGATTGCTCGATCAGTTGCGCGAATTTGATGGTATCGACCTTGGAGGTTGGCACTGTGTGAAACGGGCACTGAACATCGCTGCGGGTGTTGCAATAATCGTCCACCGCAGCTTGCAGTGAGCGGCTGAATGAAACACCTGAGTCGCAAAAAAAACGGATGATGCGGGGTTTAGGTGCGGCTGTCTGTGCTGTGCTCTTGCCGAGCCGCTCAATGGCTCCCATAACTTTTTGACGGGTTACAGCCCGCACGTTTCCACGATTGTTCACGACGCGGTCTACTGTTGCGGTACCTACGCCGGATTCTGCCGCAATCTCGACAATGGTCGGGCCCTTCCACGTCAGATTTGCAGGTTTTGAAAGTGTGGGATCTTGCATCGGCCAAAGCTATGATGTGAAAAACATCAAGTCAACGGCTTTGATAATAAAATGCCTCATTATGCTGCATGTGCGAGCTATTTTGCTGCATGTGCGAACAAATTTGATTTAGAGTGCATCAAATTGTCGCATATAAGCGATTGCGTGATGTGTTTTTGATGCGCATTATTTCCTCATTCCTGAAGCAGGTGAATGGTCTTTCAGCCATAACAGCACGCAAAGATGCTGGCAGGAGAAATAGAGAGCGGGTCGGAGATTGGCTCTTTATCGTGCGACGCAATCGAAACAACAAGCCGTCAATAAGGCGGCAAAATGGAGGGAACACACATGAAATTGATGAAAAACACACTCAAGCTTATGGTTTCAGCGGCTGTATTGGTCACCGGCGTATCTGCCGCGATGGCAGACGGCGCAAAAATCGCTGTTGTCGGCGGCAAGACTGACGACGCCTTTTTCGCCAAAGTTAAAAAGGGCATCGATGATGCGGCTTTGGTTGTTAAAGCGCATGGCGGCACGGTGAACTACCTCCAGCTCCAAACTTATGACAACATCGGCGGCGACGCGGCAAACCTCGTGCGCACCGCCATTTCCCAGAAGGCCAGTGTCATTGCGGTTCCAGATTGGGTTCCGGGCTCTGAAGATGAGGCCATCAAGGCCGCTCAGGCGGCTGGCATTCCCGTAATCTTGTTTAATGCCGGTGGCGGTGACAAGGCCAAGGAACTTGGCGCGATCAACTATGTCGGTAACGAAGAATATCCTGCCGGTGTTGCTGGCGGCGCGCATTACACCGCGACGGGTGCCAAGAACGTTATTTGTGTCAACACCGTTCCAGGCGCTCAAAACTTGGAAGATCGTTGTAAGGGCATTTCCGATGGCATCACCAAGGGCGGCGGAAAATCCACTCAGCTGCCATTGCCTGCCAGCTCATTTGGTAACCCGACTGCGGTTGCTGAAGCCATCAAGGCCACCTTGTTGAAAGACAAGACCATTGACGGCGTTGTTGCCATTTCCGCCAGCGATGCTGATGCTGCCGCTGTTGGTATCGAGCAGGCCGGCGGCACCGGCAAGGTTCAGTTGGGCTCGTTTGACATGAATGAAACCGGCTTGCAGCGCATCAAGGCTGGCACTCAGTCCTTCGCAATTGATCAGCAGCCTTGGTTGCAGGGTTTCTTGGCCGTGACTTTGGCCGACGGCTTTGTCAACTATGGCTTGAAGCTTGCCTCTGCGCCGATCCTGACCGGACCGGGCGTTGTTGATAAGAGCAGCATTGATGCAACGCTGGCTGGCGCAAAGGCCGGCTACCGCTAAGCGCAACAGGCTTTTCTGTCCGGCCCGTTTCATACGGAGCCGGACAGTTCCTATTGCTCTCCACATGCTGCCACGCGGGCGGGCATTGATTCTCCCTGCTCATAATTCAGGATATTGGTCATGAACAAGCAGCCGTCAGGCTTTTCGGTGGGTAGCCTCCTTCGACGTCCCGAAACCGGGTCGTTCTTTGGTCTTGTCGGCGTTTTCGTATTTTTTACGATTTTTGGCGGCGAGAATTTTGCCTCCCTCACCGGCTCAGCCAGCTGGTTGAATGTTGCCGCTTCGCTCGGCATTGTCGCATTGCCGATTGGTTTGCTGATGATTGCCGGGGAGCTGGATATTTCCATCGGGTCGCTCATCCCTGCCGGATCTATGACCGTTGCAATTATCTCGGGGCATTATGGTGCTCCGATCATTGTCGGTATAGTTGCTGCGTTGGCTCTGGGCGCGTTCGTCGGTTTCGTCAATGGAATGTTGGTCATCCGTACTGCCGTGCCGTCATTCATTGTGACATTAGGCACCTTGTTCGCTGTGGCAGGTTTGGTGTTGGGACTTTCAGTTATCCTCACCGGGACAACCAGCGTTGCCCTTAAAGCCGGGCCGGAGGCCAAGTGGCTGTTGGGGCATTTCATCGGCGGTGCTTTTCAGGTGACCATTTTCTGGTGGATTGGCGCTGCTTTGCTTTTCGGATTTTTGTTGCATTTCTCGCGTTTCGGAAACTGGATTTTCGCGATGGGCGGAGACAAGGTTTCGGCCCGTAACGCCGGTATTCCCACCGAAAAACTGACAATCCTGCTGTTCATGAGCAGCGGCGTCAGCGCAACTTTTGTCGGCGTGTCGCAGGCCATTTTATACAACAGCGCGCAGGTTTCAGCTGGGCAATCGTATATTTTCAACGCCATCATTTCCGTTGTGGTGGGCGGTGTATTGCTTACCGGCGGCTATGGTTCGGTGTTCGGCATTGTGCTGGGGACGCTCACCTTTGCCATCGTCAATCAGGGTATTTACTTCACCAATTTCGACGCCAACTGGGCCAGCTTGATCATCGGTGTTCTGTTGCTGCTGGCTGTTCTGATGAACAACACGTTCCGCAAGCTGGCGCTGTCCTACTCTCCGTCAAAAGGGAAAAAATAAATGGCATCGCCTCTGCTCAAGCTGACCCGCGTCAACAAGTCTTTTGGCCCTATTGACGTGCTTCACGAAATTTCTCTCGAGGTGAACGCAGGTGAAGTGCTCTGCCTTCTAGGTGACAATGGCGCAGGCAAATCGACGCTGATCAAGATACTGTCGGGCGTGCACAAACCCACCTCAGGCACGGTCGAAATGAGCGGCTCGGCAGTTGCCTTCAGCAGCCCGCGGGATGCAAGCGACGCAGGCATCGCCACCGTGCACCAGTTTGGCGGCACCTTCCCGCTGATGAGCATTGGCCGCTCGTTCTTTGTGGGCGTTGAACCGACCAAAGGCTGGGGGCCTTTCAAATTCTTTGACCGCAACAAGGCAAATGAGATCGCCGTAAAGGCCGTTCAGGATTTTGGCATTACCCGCATTGATGATGGTGACCGTTTGGTTGGCGGCCTTTCGGGCGGGGAGCGTCAGGCGCTGGCAATTGCGCGCGCCGTGCATTTTGGCGCTCGCGTTCTCATTCTGGATGAGCCGACAGCGGCCTTGGGCGTCAAGCAGGCCAGCCATGTTTTACGCATCGTCAATCAAGCCAAAAAGCGCGGGCTGGCGGTGGTTTTCATCACCCATCAGGTCACGCATGCCATGGCGGTGGGCGACCACTTTGCCGTTCTGATCCGCGGTGCGATTGCCGCAGATTTCAAGAAGGGCCAAAAAAGCCGCGAGGAAATCACCGATCTGATGGCAGGTGGCGAGCAGATGGCCGAGCTTGAAGCCGAAGTTCAGAGCTATATGTCTGCTCATGACGGACATCCGCCGACAATTGGCGGCTGAGACGCCAATCCGGCAAAATCAAGGCTGCCGGTGACGGCACCCGTTTTGGGATTTTTCACCATCACATGCCCGTTGCGCTGCGTACGCCGGGGCTCTGCTGATATTTTTAATTCAATGGGGTTTTCAAATGGACGATCTCCAATACGGCAAGCGAAACAAGCGGGGCGACTGGGCTCCGAACAAGCATCTTGAAGTGGCTCCGATGTGGTCTCTGCCACCTCAGCCAATGAAATTTCTCAAATGGCTCCCGGGCTATTTCTTGCCCTGGAATGTGCTGTTTATGGCGCTGGGGCTGGTCTATTGGCTGTGGCTTACGCCCGCCATCGATACCATGAAAACGCTTTCCCCCGGCTGGATCGCCTATCTTTTGGTGCGCAACATGGCTGTTGTGGCGCTGATTTACGGTGCGCTGGAATTGCAGCTTTACGTCAAGCGTAAGCAAGGAACGCGGTTTAAATTCAACGGCAAATGGCCGGCTGAGAATAACAGCGATGTGTTCATGTTCAAAAGCCAAAACATTGACAATGCCATCCGCACCTTTGCAACCGGTGTTCCGATCTGGACAGCCTATGAAGTGTTTGGACTGTGGTGTTATGCCAACGGCTGGGGTCCGTGGACAACTTTCGCTGCCCATCCGGTGTGGCTGGTGTGCTTCGGCTTGTTAATTCCCATGATTCATGAGCTGCATTTTTATTGCATCCACCGGCTTATCCATGTGCCGATTCTGTATAAGTGGATACATTCTGTGCATCATAATTCGGTGAATCCAAGTCCGTGGTCCAGCTTGTCGATGCATCCGGTGGAGCATCTGCTGTACTGGTCAGATTCGCTGATTCATCTGATTTTGCCGTCACATCCGCTGCTGCTTTTATATCATCTGCATGTCACCGGCACCGGCGCTGTGGTTGGGCATATTGGCTTCGATAAAATCGAAGCGGGCGACGACACCGCAGTCGATACCCATGCCTATGCCCATTATTTGCACCACAAGTATTTTGAAGTGAATTACGCGGACGGAACCACCGCGCTCGATAAGCTGTTTGGCACATGGCACGACGGCAGCAAAGAAGCGCAAGCACAAATGGAGGCCCGCTACGAGGCCAAAGTGGCGAAGGTCAACCAAAAATGACGATACGTATCGGCCTTATCGGGGCGGGCATCATGGGTGCCGACCATGCCCGAATTTTTGCAACGCAAATCCCCGGCGTCCAGCTGCAATATATTTGTGATGCTGACGCCGTGCGCGCCAAACGGATCGCTGACGCGACCGGGGCAACGCATGTTTCGGGCGACCCCTATGCCGTGATTGCCGACCCAAGTGTCGATGCGATTTTGATTGCCAGCCCTGATCATACCCACGCGGCTTTGTCGAAGGCTTGTGTTGAAATTGGCAAGCCTGTGCTTTGCGAAAAGCCGCTGTCGCAGGACTCGAAAGAGTGTCTCAATGTGATTGCGGCGGAGGTGAAACATGGCAAACGCCTGGTGCAGATCGGCTTCATGCGCCGGTTTGATCCGTCCTATGTCGAGATGAAACAGGCTTTGACCAGCGGCATCATTGGTCCGGCGTTGATGATGCATAATTTTCACCGTAACGTTTCTGCGCCAGCCAATTTCACCGGACAAATGGCAATTACAAATTCCGCCCCGCATGAATTTGATATTGCCCGGTTTGTGCTTGATACCGAGTACGACTCCATTTCGGTTTTCCGCCCGGAATTTCGCGATGCGAACAAGACCGGCGCGCCGGTGTTCATGGTTTTAAAAACCGTGACCGGCCAGCTGGTCAATGTCGAAATCAACAACAATGCCGCATATGGCTATGATGTGCGCGGTGAGCTGGTTGGCGAAAAGGGTTCGGTGTTTCTGCGCTCCCCTATCAACAGCGAAATCAACGTTAATCTTCAGAGCGTCACCGCCTATGCCGAAGACTGGCGGCCACGCTTTGCCGAGAGCTACCGCCTGCAAAACTGCGCTTGGCTGAAAAGCATCGAGACCGGCAAACCTGCGGGCGCCAGTGCTTGGGACGGTTATGCCGCAACCCTGATCGCCGAAGCCGGTGTCAAGTCGCTTGAAAGCGGTGCCGCGGTCAAAATAGCACCTGTCGCCAAGCCTGAACTTTATTGGGGTCAACTATGAAACTCGGATTCGTATCGGACAGCCTTGGCGGCAAAAGCTTTGAACAGGTGCTGGACTCAGCGGTGGCGCTGGGCGTGCAAGGCGTTGAAGTCAATACCGGTGGCTGGTCAACTGCGCCGCACTTTAATTTGGCGGCGATGAAAACCAGCGCCGATGCGCGCAAAGGTTTTGCCAAAGCTTTCGATGAGCGCGGGTTGGAAATTATTGCACTGAATGCCAATGGAAACCCGCTGCATCCGGTGTCTGGAGGTGTCCAGTCGGCTTGTTTAGAGGACACCGTGCGCATTGCCGGCGAAATGGGCATTAAAACCGTGTGCTGCATGTCCGGATTGCCGGGCGGCGGCGCGGAGGAAAAAACTCCGAACTGGGTTGTGTCGTCATGGCCGCCCGAAACGCAGGACATTCTGAAATGGCAATGGAACGAGGTGGCGCTGCCTTACTGGCACAGACTCGCGAAGCTTGCCAAGGCAAGCGGCGTTGAGCGTTTTGCCATAGAGCTGCACGGTAATCAGTTGGTCTATAACGTGCCGTCCCTGCTCAAGCTGCGCCATGAAATCGGCCCGATGATCGGTGCAAATCTTGATCCTTCGCACTTGTTCTGGATGGGCGCGGATCCGCTGGCGGCGGCGGATAAGCTCGGCGCCGCGGTGCATCATGTTCACGCCAAGGATACCATGCTCAATGCGGCAGTTCAGGCAACGACCAGCCTATTGGAAAACGGCAGCCTGACCGATATTCCGGCGCGGTCATGGTCCTACATTACGCTTGGCTTTGGCCATGGTGAAGAATGGTGGCGGAGCTTCTGCTATCGGCTGTTGATGGGTGGCTACAATGGCTGGTTGTCCATTGAGCATGAGGACGTTTTGCTCAATTCCTATGAAGGCTTGGCCAAGTCTGTGGCGCTGCTGCAAGGCGTGATGCCTACGGCTCTCTCAGATTTTAAGCTGCAGGCGATCTGATCATGAAATATCGCAGCTTTGGCAAAACCGGTTGGCAGGTTTCCGAAATCGCTTTCGGAGCATGGCAAATCGGGGGCGATTGGGGGCCGGTTGATGACCGCGCTTCAATCGACACACTGCTCTACGCTTTTGAAAAAGGCATTAATTTTGTTGATACCGCCGAGCTATACGGCAAGGGACATTCTGAAGAGGTGATCGGCAAAGCGCTTAAAGAGTGGCGCGGCGGCAAGATTTATGTCGCCACCAAAGCGCAACCCCTGCAATGGCCAAGTCCCGATCTTGATCAGCCCGAAATGCGCGGGCGTTATCCGCGCTGGTATTTGCGCGAGCAGGTTGAGGCATCGCTCAAGAGGCTAAACGTTGAGCGGCTTGACCTGTTCCAGCTGCACTGCTGGATTGCGCAAGGAACGCAGGTTCTCGATTGGCTGGAAACGCTGAACGAACTGCGCCTTGAGGGTAAAATCGACCGCGTTGGCGTTTCTATTCGCGATTATCGCCCCGAAGAAGGCGTTGATCTGGCCAGACTTGGCTTGGTCGATTCCATTCAAGTGGTGTTCAATATGTTTGAACAACGCCCGGCTGCAGCTCTGTTCAAGGCGGGAGAACACAGCAGGACCGGGTTTATTGCGCGCGTCCCGCTCGATTCAGGTTCGCTCGTTGGTAACTGGAGCGACGAAACGCCGAAAGGCTGGGCAAAGGACTCGGTTCCGGCCTGGTTATTTCGCGATGAACGCTTTCTGGAAACATTGAAACGGATGCGTGCGCTGCAAGCGCTTTGCCAGCCTTATTACCCGACCCTGGCCGAGGCGGCGATGCGCTATGTGCTGTCAGCTCCGCAGCTTTCGACTTTGATTCCGGGTATGAAAAACAAAGCTGAAGTTGACATGAACATTGTCTATTCCGACGGAGCCGCGTTTCCAGCACAGCTGGCTGCGCAACTGCCGCCGCACAATTGGCCAAGAAATTTTTATAAATAAATTACCACAGGTGAGACCCGGATGAGCGCGAGCCAACTGCCGAAATTCTGGAATGTGCAGGCCGAGTATTTGCGCCCGGCCGAGCTGCGCGAAGCGCTGGCCAAACGTCCGGTGGTGTATGTGCCGCTTGGCACGATTGAATGGCATTGCGAGCATTTGCCGGTGGGACTGGATGCGCTGACCGCTCACGGCATTTGCCTGCATGCCGCGTCCAAAGACGGCGGTGTTGTGTTGCCGCCGCTTTATTACGGGACCGGCGGAGATCATGGAAATTATCCATGGACGATTATGATGGCGGATGACCGTGAAATTTCGGCGCAACTGGCAAAAACCATGACCAGATTGCAGGATTTCGGCGTGAGGGTCGCCGTGCTGTTCTCAGGGCATTTCGCGCCGGGGCAATTGGACATGATCGAGCGTATTGCCAGTGCTTGGAACAAATCCGGCCAACGCATGCGGGTGGTGGCAAAAGCCGTGAATATGTTTGAAGGTTTGGCGCTTGAGCCCGATCATGCCGCAATCTTCGAAACAACCCTGCTGGGCGAGCTTTGGCCAAGCCGGGTGGATATCAGCCGCTTGCCGCAACTGAAGGGCTTGCCGCTCACGGACGACTTTACTGCCGAGCGCCACAACCCCAAGCATCCGTTGTGGGGCATTTTCGGGCCCGACCCTCGCGTGTACAATGCCAAAACCGGGCCAAAAGTTTTGGACGATATGGTCAGCCAACTGATTGATGACGTGACCGCAGAAGCTTAGGCCGGGTCCGTTCAACAACCGCCAATCCGTTTTGATCAGCCGCGGTGTTGAGATGAGCGCGCGCCAGTGGTTTGGCGCAGCGCCGCCTTGCCTGCACTCCATCATCTTAGCGCAAACGCCCTCAGACCAAATGGCATTTCTCACCGGCAAAGGCGGCTTGTTTTGTACGGTATATTTGGCGCGCGTAAATTATTATATTGACGAAGTTAAATTATTTTGACAGCTTTGGAGTCAGGAAGGTTCTGGCTTTTGAACTTGATCCTAAAAATAAAATTGGGAGGAAACTATGGAACGCCGTTCACTTTTGAAGATGATGGGTGCCGCAACTGCTGTCGCCGGATCAGGCCTGACGCTTGGCAAAGCCTCTGCCGCAGACAAGGTTACGATTGCGCTCATTCCCGGCCTCACGGCTGATGGTTTTTATGTCACCATGCACAAGGGCGCTGAAGCTGCGGCCAAGGCCGTGGGTGCGGAGTTGTTGTATCAAGGCGCTGCAGAATGGAACGTTTCACTGCAAGTGCCAATTCTGGATGCGATTATCGCCAAAAAACCGGCGGCAATCCTGATTGCGCCAAATGATAAAACCCAGATGATCAAGCCTTTGAAAAAGGCGTTTGATGCCGGGATTCAGGTCGTCTGCGTCGATACATTTGTTGGCTCCGGTGTGTTCCAAACCGGCGCGGGCGACGCAGATTTTCCGATTTCCTATGTCGCGTCTGATAACGTATTGGGCGGCCGTATGGCTGCGCGCGCGCTGGCCAAGGCCATCGGCGAAAAAGGCAAAGTCTATGTTGCCAACGTCAAACCCGGCATTTCCACCACAGATCAACGCGAAGAAGGCTTCAAAGACGAAATGAAGAAGTTTCCGGGCGTTGAAGTTCTGGAAACACAGTTCAACGATGACGACGCAAACAAGGCTGCGGCACAGGCGCAAGCGGTTATCGGCCGCGTTCCTGATCTGGCCGGTATCTTTGGCGCAAACCTGTTCTCGGCTGGCGGCGCTGCCAATGGTGTCAAGCAAGCCGGACTGGCTGGAAAAATCAAGATGGCGGGCTTTGACGCGCCGGAGTCCATTGTCGGCCAATTGAAAGACGGCACCTTTGAACTGACAATTGCGCAGCATCCAGCTGAAATCGGCTATTTCGGCTTCATGGCGGCTTATGCGCATGTAACTGGAAATCCGGCCCCGACGGCTATTGGTACTGGCTTCACAGTGATGACCAAGGCCAACATCGACGATCCGATGGTCAATAAATATTTGTACAAGAGCAAATAGGCGCTCTTGCAAATTCTATCGGCCGCCTTCCTCTCTCCCGGGGCGGCCGATTTTTTCTTGACCTTGCGGAAAACTTATCATGGCCTCCTCGACCAAATCAGGGACGGCAGGAAGCGCGCTCTTGCTCAAAGTAGCAGAGTTGCGGGCTTGGCTGTTTCTTATCGTTCTCATTGCATTTTTTGAAAGTTGGGCGCGGCTCTCCGGCAGCACCAGCTTCATTTTTAACATCTATAATCTGCAATCTATCTCGGTGTTTGCCACTGCGCCGCTGCTGCTGGCGCTTGGACAAACCTTCGTCATCATCTCTTCCGGCATCGACCTTTCATTGGGCTTTGTGATGGGGCTTTCGTCGGTTATTGCCGCCCACACGGTCAATTATTTGTCGGTGCAAATGGGCATCGGGCCGTTTCCGGCGATGATTCTCGGCATTCTCGCCGGAGTTCTCATCACGCTGGTGCCCGGTGTCGTCAATGGCTGGTTGATTGCCCATTTGCAGGTGCCGCCGTTTATCGGGACGCTGGGAATGTATGGCGTGGCGCGCGGTGCGGCTTATCTTTTTGCCGGGGGCATGACTGTTGCGGTGGACAATGACTGGTACAGCGCCATTGGCAACGGGCGCGTGGCGGGCATTCCGGTGTTGGTCATTCTAACGGCGATTGCCTGTTTGATCATGCACTATTTGCTGTCGCAAACGCGCTTTGGCCAACACACCTATGCGATGGGGGCGAGCAAAGCCGCCGCCAATCGCGCCGGGATAAACACCAAAGCGCTGACAATGAAGCTTTATATTTTGTCGGCGATCATGGCCGGTGTCGCCGGAACACTCTACACGGGCCGTTTCACCGCAGGTGCCGCGCAAGCCGGGGAGCCGCTGTTGCTCGACTCCATCGCCGCCGTGGTTATTGGCGGCGCCAGCTTGTTTGGCGGATCAGGCACCATCTGGGGTACAATCGCCGGATCTTTGGTGATTGCCGTCATCCAATATGGCTTGGTTTTTATCAATGTTGAACCCTTCTGGCAGTTTATTGCTGTTGGCACAGTGATCATCATTTCGGTTCTGGTGGATCAAACCCAGCGCCGCTTTACCGGAGGTCGGCAAGTTGAGTGATGTAACCCCCATTCTTTCGGTGCGGAATGTCTCCAAGTTTTTTGGAGCTGTGCAAGCGCTGACCAATGTTTCTATGGATGTTTTGCCGGGCGAAGTGGTGGCGCTGGCCGGTGATAACGGCGCGGGAAAATCGACGTTGATCAAAGCCATATCCGGTGTATTTAAACATGACGAGGGCGAGATCAAGCTTGATGGCCGACCGATTTCGTTCGCCACGCCGCAAGAGGCGCGCGACAACGGCATAGAGACAATCTATCAGGATTTGGCGCTGGCCGATAACCTCTCAATCGGGGCCAATATTTTTCTTGGCCGCGAACCAATGAAAAAGCTGTTTGGGTTTTTGCCGGTTATTGACCGGCAAAAGATGGCCGATGCCGCTAAAGAAACCATGGAGCGGCTGGACTTTCATGTGACGCGGCTTGATGCGCCCGTTGTCGCGTTTTCCGGCGGTCAGCGGCAGGCGGTGGCTATTGGCCGGGCGATGTATTGGAACGCCCGACTTGTAATTATGGATGAGCCAACTGCGGCTCTCGGCGTGCCGGAACAGCGCAAAGTGATGGCTCTCATCCAGTCGCTCAAGGCCGAAGGCAAGGGCGTCATCTTCATCTCGCACAATCTGAGCGATATTTTCGAAGTGGCGGACCGGGTCGTGGTGTTTCGCCGTGGTGAAAACGCCGGTGAGCGCCAGCCCAAATACACCACCGGCGACGAGGTTGTGCGCCTGATGGTGGGGAAATAGGCGTTTTGACGACCTGAGCATTTTATCGAGTTTGGCGGTGTTTAGGCCGCCAAGCGCTGCGCGTGTACCCATGCCATGCGCGCGGTCAGGTCCGGGGCATTCATCGCCAAAGATCCCATTACGATGGTTTGCGCGCCCGCGTTGCACAGGCCGGGCACTGTGTGTTCACGAATACCGCCATCGGCGGCAAGTACGATACGATGGGCGTTTTGGTTGGCGATTAGAGCGCGCGCCTCGCTCAAACGGCCATTCGCAGCGGGGTCCAGCCCCTGACCCTTCACACCGATGGCGGTGCCCAGCAAGGTGAGGAAACTAATCCGCCCAAGAAACGGAATTGCCGCGCTGACCGGTGTGTGCACCTGCAGGACCAGCCCTGACAAGAGTTTGTGCGCCGCGATTTTGGCAAGCGCGGCATCGGCGTTGCTGTTTTCCGCGTGAACGCTAATCAGGTCTACGCCTGCCTCGGCAAACTGGTCAATCTGACTTTCAAGAATGGCATCCGCGACCATGAGATGCACATGAATCGGCTTGGCGGTCTTCTTGCGAATGGCGGCTACCAGATCAGGAAAAAACAGCAGAGCCGGGGAAAAAGCGCCATCCGCGACGTCAACATGATAAATATCGGTAAAGCGCTCGATACGCTGCATTTCATCGGCCATATGCATCAAATCGGCCGACCAAAGCGACATTTCGGCCATAAGACGAGTGTCGGGCAGGTTTTGCAGCCAGTTAATATCAGGTCTCATAGTGTCAACTCCTTGAGAAATTGCGTCAATGCCGCGCCAAAGTCGGCTTTATATTGCGCGGGGTCGGTAGCCTTGGGGGTGATGGTGGCCAGCCGCGCAACGGGGATCATGTCGGCCAATTCGCGGGCCAGTTCGAGCGGATGAACATAGTCGCGCTCGTGGCCGATAACCAAAGTCGGGATTTTAAGCGCGCGCACTTCGCTCTGCGATACACCCGGTCCATCCGCAGAAATCCGGGACAGCAGCTCGGCGGTCACGGCCAAAGGCTGGCGCGCAAAAAAGCCGCGCAACGAAGCGAGATTGTCCGGGGCCTGCTCTGCCAGCATGGCGGCAGTGGCGCTAGCGTCAAAGCGGAGGCGCGCCTCTTGAGCCGGATAGGTGCGCAACAGCTCGCCGACCAGCGCGTTAGGCTGCATATTGTGCGGGGCTGCATCAACCCGCCAAGCCGGGCGCGCGATCACCAGCGCGCGCACCAAATCAGGCCGTTTGACCGCCAGCCGCAGGGCGATGACCGCTCCCATGGATATGCCGCCGATGACCACCGGCGCGCCGCCCTGCGCTTCAATATAGGCGGCGAGGTCATCCGCAAACGTGCCAATCGAAAAGCCTTCAGGCGAGCCAGCCTCAGACTGGCCATGGCCGCGACATTCCAATGTGACGCAGCTCCAGCCGATGTGCGCCGGGAAAACATCAGCAGGTTGCGCGGCATCGCCGCACAAGCCGTGCTGAAAGATGAAATCCGGGCCGTCAAAACTGCGCGCGACGCAAAAATTCAAATCGGCATGGTGAAAAATTGATCTGATCATGCTTGCAGCAGGGCGGTGAGATAGGCTGAAACCGGCAGTGCGTCGGTTGCCATCAGGCCATGCGTGACAAGCGCGCCGTCAAATCCGGCTTTGCGCAAGCTTTGAATGAAATGCGCAAAATCAATCACGCCTGCGCCACAAGTGGTAAAGCCGCCAGCGGCATCGCGGTCTTTGGCGTGCGCCATCACAATCGCACCGGACAGCAGGTCGATGGCGGCTTCGATGATGTGTTGGCGATTTTGCGGCGTCTCAACCTCAAAAAGATTGGCAGGGTCGAGCACAATCTTCAACCGGGAGCTGGCAAACTGATCCAGCAAGCGGCGTGCCTTTGCCGCCGAACTCACCACATTGGCCAGTTCCGGCTCAATGCCCACATAAACGTCAAATGTGTCAGCTATGGCGATCAAATGCTCGAATTCAGCGCTCATCTCCCGCCAGGCGGCCTCGCTGGCATTGTCCGGGTGATGACGCCACTGGTCGGTTGCGTCGCAACTGCCCGTGCAGACGGTAAGTAAATTTGTGCCCATGGCATGAGCGTTTTTGGCAATTTCGGCAAAGGCCTCGCGGCCCTTTAAACGCACATTTCGGTTCGGGTCGATCATGTTATAGGTGGCGGAGACGGCGGCAATTTGAACATTGGTTTGAACTGCCGCCCGCGCAACAGCGGTAGCGGTTTCGCGGCTGATATTTGTCGGCAGCGCGCTCAATCCGGAGCAGGCCATGTTGTATTGCACACACTGATAGCCAGTCGCCCTTGCTGCGCCCAGCACCTCAAACGGCGTGGAACCAGCAAAAGTTTTGGCAAAAATTCCAACTCTCATCAGACGTTTCCGGTTACATCGGCGAGGCGTACGGATTTTCCGGTTTTGACGGAGTTGGCAATGGCCACCATGCCGCGCACGGAGGCGATACCATCGTCAATATTGGCACCGGTCATCGGCGCATCGTGCAGGATTGCGTCGGCAAAACCTTCCAGCTGGCGGCGATAAAAATGGCCGTCCGCGCCAAGAATCCGAGAGGTTGCTCCTGTGGATTCGTGGAAAATGTCCACCTCGCTGCTTTTGTAATACCAAGGATTATAGGTTTTGCCCAAAATGCTGCCGTTTTGACCGTAGATTTGAAAGCCTTCGTGCCAGTCCATCCGCACGGCAATGGTAAGATCAAGATGGCCGAGCGTGCCATTGGCAAATGCCACATCAACAAACCAGCAATAGGCTCCGAAGCGCTGTCGCAAGCGGGCCTCAACTTCAACAATCTCGCCGCCGAAATAACGCGCCGTGTCCAGCAGGTGGCTGCCATGTGCCAACATGAAATAACGTTCCAGATCGGCCTTCGGGTCTTCAGACGGCCTGCGCGCATTGGCACTTTTAACCATTAACGGCTGCACAGCATCGGTCATCGGATAGCGATGGGTTGAGTCGCAGTACCACGCCTTGAGGGCGAGCATTTCACCCATTTGCGTATCAATAAATGTCTTGGCACTTTGCAGTCCGGCATCAAAGCGCTTCATGTGGCCGACCTGTAAAACCTTGCCGGAGCGCGCCGCAACAGTTTTGAGGCTTTCGACCTCCTCAACCGAGAGTCCCAGCGGTTTTTCGCAAAGCACATGCTTGCCCGCCTTGAGCGCCGCAAGCGTGGCTGGCACATGAAAAGCATCAGATGTGGCAATGATAACGGCATCAAGCGCCGGATCGGCCAACATCGCGTCATAGTCATTGTAGGTGCGCGCGGGCGCGTGGGTTGCCGCCATTCGGGCAAGCAAGTCCTCTGCAACGTCGCAAATTGCATAGAGCTCGGCATTGCGGGCTTTGGCAGCGCTTTCAAAATGCGCCGCTTGCGCAATAGGGCCGCAGCCCAATACGCCGACTTTAAGAGTTCTCTGCTCCTTCGACCCCATTTAAATTCGCCCTTGCAAAAACGTCCCGGAAAGGGTCACGCGGATTTTCTGAAAACCAATTCCGCGTTCAAAAGCACACGGTCACCTTCGGGAATTGTGCCTTTAATGGCGTCAGGCTGATCCATCTTTTGAAACAGCAGGTTCAGCGCGATTTGGCCCATGAGATCAAAATTCTGCGAAACTGTGGTTAGCGGCGGCGAGGTGAAGGCGGCAAAAGGCTGGTTGTCATGGCCGGCAACGCGATAGTCGCACTCGGCTCCGATACCAATTTTTGCGCCGGATTCGTTCAGCGCGGCAATCACGCCAATCGCGATACGGTCATTGGGGCACAGGATGGTCTTGGTGGGAAATCCGCCATTGGCGAGGATGTAGTTGGTGCCATTATAGCCCTGACGTTCAAACTCCCATGCGTCATCGGCATCTGCTTTTACAAAGCGCGGTTCCAGGCCCAAACGCTGCATTGTGGTTGTGTAGGTTTTGCGGCGCTCCACAGCGTTATAGTTGGTGATCGGAACGTCAAAAAATGTTGGGGCGTCACCGGACCGGCACAAATATTCGGTGATGAGCGTCATGCTCTGCGCGTTATTGGTGCCAACGAAGGATTCTTCCTGATCGAGCGGCGAATCGATAAACACCAGCGGGATTTTTTTGCCCAGCGCCTTTAATTTGCTGCGATGGGATTTGAGCCCCAAAGGCGCAATAACCGCACCGCCGACGTTCAGGTCGGTGATGGTGGCGATGGCGCGCTCCTCATGTTCCGGCAAACCGTGGCTATTCAGCATCAGAACGAGGTAGCCCGCATCGCTGGCGCTAAGCTCTATGCGCCGCGCCAAGGCCATGTAAAACGGGTCGAGGTTATCAGGAACAATCAGCCCGATTATTTTGGTGCGGCGACGGTTGAGATTGACGGCGAAGATGTTCGGGCGAAAGCCGGTATCCTGCAAAGCGGCATCAATCTTCAGGCGTGTTTTCTCGCGCACAGATTTCGGATCTTGAAAAAATTTGGACACAGTTGGCCGGGAGATCCCAACGGAAATGGCAAATTCCTCCATAGTTCTTATTTTTTTCGTCGTCACACTGGCACCTGTTTCATGTTTATGCGACCAGATACCTAGTAGTTTGACAGCACGACTGAAAGCCGTCAATAAAAATTGACGAGCGCAAACAATATAATTGACATGATGAAATATTTGACAGATTTGTTTCGTGGTGCAGGGGGAGATCAGATGGTTTCGGGTGTTGGAATTGCCTCGATAGGAGAGCTGCTGGTCGAGCTTGTGCGCATGGATAAAAACAGCCGCCATCTCTCTGCAGGGCTGTATCAGGGCCCGTTTGCATCGGGCGCGCCGGGCATTTTTATCGATCAGGCTGCGAAAGTCGGCGGTCGCTGTATATTTGTCGGCGCGGTGGGAAATGATGCTTTCGGCAAAGTTATTCTGGAGCGGCTGCGGCTTGATGGCGTGGATACGCGCCTCATCCGCACCTTGGCAGAACTGCCGACGGGCAGCGCTTTTGTCAGCTATAATGACGATGGCTCGCGCGATTTTGTCTATAACATTGCCAGTTCAGCGGCGACGCAGTTTGGCGGCGAGACAGACGTTGCTGAACTTGTCGCCTTCGATCTGGCCTATCTGCATGTGTCCGGTGCCGCACTGGGCGATGCGGGAATGTGTTCCAAAATTTTACAGGTTTGCCGGGCGCTGCACGCCAAAGGTGTGCGGATTTCATTTGATCCCAATGTGCGTAAAGAGTTGATCGGCAGCCCGGATTATTTCGCCGCAGTGCGTGAGATCATGGCGATGTGCGTGGTGTTTCTTCCCAGTGACGATGATATCGCGGCGTTGTTCCCCGGCAAAAGTCTT
>JAYVYB010000316.1:0-2057 GCA_043784625.1 Methylovirgula sp. | reverse complement strand
CGGCCTTTATGGCGGCGGGAGCGGCGACCGTTGCCGTTGAGCTGTTCTTCTTCCTCGTCGTCATCGCTGTGCAGCGCCTCTTCTGCGAGGAGGGCCTGCCTGTCAGCAACGGGAATCTGATAATAGTCAGGGTGAATTTCGGAGAAGGCAAGAAAGCCATGCCGATTGCCGCCATATTCGACAAATGCTGCCTGCAATGACGGCTCAACGCGCGTCACTTTTGCAAGATAGATGTTGCCACGAAGTTGTTTTTTGCTGGCGGCTTCGAAGTCGAATTCTTCGACCCGGTTACCGCGTAATACCACCACCCGGGTTTCTTCCGGATGAGAGGCGTCTATGAGCATTTTGTTGGCCATGATAAACTCTTTTAGGCGGCGCCAAACCCAAAAGCCGTCGGTTCCACGGCTCAAACAGAGCTATGGATTTCAATGCAAACAAAATTTGCGCTTGACGATTATTTTGGGCGGAGGCGCCACGATGGATGTGAAAGGATATGATTTTAAAAATATCGGCGACATGAGCCTTGAGCGCGTTGCCAACATGCGGCCTGACACTGCGCAACGCTTGGGAAGCGTCCGCTGGTTTTGTCAAGCTCGATGAGGTCATCGGGCGGATCATACTGTCACCTTTCGGGCGGACTCCGGGGAGACGCCACAAATTCAAATTGAGGGTTTCAAGCACTCTGCAATTGTAATCATTTACAATCCGAAGCTACACCGCGACGAAACTGTCAGGCTTCTGAACTTATGCCGCAAAACCTGCAACAGGAGGCGGCACCTTAAAGCGCGTCATCATAAAGAGACAAAAACTTATTATGTTCAGATGGAAGCAGACTTCATACCAGCTTGAGACTCGTGAAGCCTTTTTCCACCCACAGTCTTTTCACCATAGCTGCAAGCCTAAGCGCTTGGCAAGCTTTGCTTTGCCACAACGCCTTCAACCTTGCATTTTGGCTCGACATTCCGGGGAATAAAGTGCTTGTTTGGTGAAGTTACGTTTCGGAGAGTATGAATTTGCTTAGCGCATCCAGCCGATTAACGACACTCAAACTCATGCTGAACCACGTTTACGAGGGGATGCAACTTCAATTCGGGTTTCGCCTGTGGGACGGAACGCGGGTGCCTGCCGCCTATCCGCCCACGGCGCTGGCGTGCTACATCGCTGATGAAGGTGCTGTCGCCGCCTTAATACGCAAACCTAACTTGGTGACACTGTGCAACCTATGGGCTGCAAAACGGCTCGACATCGATAATGGCACCTTTTTTGATGTGGCCGAAGCCCGCCCCAAGGTGCGCAGCCGCGAATTTCGCAAAAAAATGAACAAAATGCTGGCGCTTAAAACAGCCGCCCAGTTTGCCTTCGTTTCGCGCGGTGAACCCTGGCCGCTGGAAAGCATTGGCAAGGATCACCAAAGCGACGGGTCACAAACCGAGAATAAAGCCAACATCGCCTATCACTACGATGTCTCGAATGCCTTTTACGAACTCTGGCTGGATAAGGAGATGGTCTACACCTGCGCTCATTATCACGACTGGAGCGACGATCTCGACACAACGCAAATCCAGAAGCTGGATATGGTCTGTCGCAAATTACGCCTGAAGCCCGGCGATCATGTGCTTGATATGGGCTGCGGCTGGGGTGCCTTCTCTTGCTATGCTGCCCAGCATTATGGCGTGACCTGTTATGGCGTAACGCTGTCCGAGCAACAGGTTGCTTACGCCAATGACAAGATCAAGCGCTTCGGTTTGCAGGATAAGGTCATCATTGAATTGAAGGACTACGCTCTTGTCGAAGGCAGCGAACGATTCGATAAGGTTGCCGCGATTGGCATGATGGAACATGTGGGCCTCGAAAATTTCGACAAATATTTTCAGACCGTGCATCGCCTGCTGAAGCCCGGCGGCAAATTTCTTCACCACGCCATCACCCGCCCCGGTGGCAGCCACGCTGCGCGCACCGGCAAAAAGCGGCCGGAATTTGCCGCGCTAACCCGCTACATATTCCCGGGCGGCGAACTGGACTATATCGGGCGCACTGCCACAAATCTTGAGCGCAAT
>JAYVYB010000315.1:0-2677 GCA_043784625.1 Methylovirgula sp. | reverse complement strand
TGCATCGCATCCACCGTCTCGATGAAGGAATATTCGAGGAAACCGAGGTTGGTGTAGGCCCGCCACATCAAGCCCTGAAGAATGCCCGCCACCCACATGGCTGTGATGTAGAGCACGATACCCATGGTCGAAATCCAGAAGTGCCAGTTGACCAGCTTGAGTGAGTAGAGCTCGCGTTTGTTCCACAGCCACGGAACCATGCAATACATCGCGCCAAACGAGACATACGCGACCCAACCGAGTGCGCCGGAATGTACGTGACCAATGGTCCAGTCCGTGTAATGGCTTAGCGAATTCACCGCCTTGATCGACATCAGCGGCCCCTCAAAGGTCGACATGCCGTAAAAGGCCAGTGACACCACCATCATCCGCAACACCGGATCGGTACGCAGCTTGTCCCATGCGCCAGAAAGCGTCATCAGGCCATTGATCATGCCGCCCCATGAGGGCATCCACAGGATGATAGAGAAGGTCATGCCCAGCGTCTGCGCCCAATCCGGCAGGGCTGTGTAGTGAAGGTGATGCGGGCCAGCCCAGATGTAGAGGAAGATCAGCGCCCAAAAGTGGATGATCGACAGGCGATAGCTGTAGACAGGGCGGCCTGCCCGCTTGGGTACGAAATAATAGACAATGCCGAGAAAGCCGGCGGTGAGGAAGAAGCCGACAGCATTGTGGCCGTACCACCATTGCACCATCGCATCCTGCACGCCCGACCACGCGATATAACTCTTGGACGAATAAATCGACAAGGGCAGCGCGGCATTGTTGACCAGATGCAGCACAGCAATGGTGACGATGAACGCTAGGTAGAACCAGTTGGCCACATAGATATGCGGCTCCGTCCGGCGCCAGACCGTGCCCAAGAACACCAGAAGGTAAGTCACCCACACCACAGTCAGGAATAGGTCGGCATACCATTCCGGCTCGGCATATTCCTTGCCTTGGGTGATGCCAAGCAGGTAGCCCGTGCCCGCGATGAGGATGAAGAAATTATAGCCCAGCACGACGAACCACGGTGCCAAGACGCCCGGCATGCGGGCGCGGCAGGTGCGCTGCACCACATAAAGCGAGGTGCCGATCAGCACATTGCCGCCAAATGCAAAAATCACCGCCGAAGTGTGAAGCGGCCGCAGACGGCCAAAGCTGATCCACGGCAGATCAAAATTCATCGCAGGCCAGGCCAGTTCAAGTGCAATCCAGATGCCCACTGTGAACCCGGCAATACCCCAGATCATGGCCGCGATAATGCAGACCTTGATCGGCGTCATATTGTAATTGGGCTTGCCCGCGATCATCAGCGGCGTTTGCGCGGGGCGCGCAGAAAAATGCGCGACGATGCCGTAGATGCCCGCCAGCGAAGCAATCACGAAAAGCCACGCGTGAAACGCATATTCGGGCGTGTAAGCCCCCCTTGCAATGATGCCTGAAAGCACGGCCAGCCCGCCAAGGGCCGCTATCCCCGTGAACTCACCCACCGCCATAGATTTGGGTTGCAGTGCCGCTTGTTGCATTTCGCCAGTCCCCTTGTGCTGCCGGGAATGACTTCCCCGCACATCTTCACTATCGGTTTGCCGCGCATCGGGAACTGCGACACTGATATGGATCAGATATTGGCTGTAAACGCCGATTGCTATGCGGATGAAGGAGGTAGAAAAGGCGCGGTTTTGGCCCTCGACGCGTAACGACCGTGCGTCACAAACAATCGCTACTTGGTCAGCAGCGCGTAGCCATGAGAACAAGGGCAAGTCAAAGACCGATGAACTATTGATCTTTGCCATCACGCTCCCGGAACGCCTGGCAAAAGGCGACAATTTCCTGCGTTAATCGAGCCATAACTTGCGCTGGCGCAATGAGTGTTCCGGTTCGTTCGCGTAAACCACGCTCTAACCGGCAATGGAGCTGGAAAACGTGGAGAAAGAAAATGCGCAAGATACTGATGCTGGCGACCACAGCGATTTTCGTGATTGGGGCCGGAGCAGCCTTCGCCGCCGAAGTCGAGATCAAGATGCTAAACAAGGGCGCGGAGGGCATGATGGTGTTCGAGCCCAACCTGGTGAGGATTGCTCCGGGCGACACCGTCAAGTTCATTGCAGCCGACAAGGGCCACAACGCCGAGACCATCAAGGGCATGCTGCCAGCGGACGCGACGCCCTTTATGGGCAAGAACGGCGAGGATATGGTGGTGGTGTTCGACAAGCCGGGTATCTATGGCGTGAAATGCCTGCCGCATTACGTCTTGGGCATGGTGGCGATGGTCGTGGTCGGCACGCCAACGAACCTCGAAGAAGCCAAAGCTATTCCTCAAATCGGCAAGGCCAAGCAAGTGATGGCCGGATTGTTCGATAAGCTCGCCGCCTCTCAAACTGTGGCGAAATAGCCGAGACATCGGGGAAGCCGTCGCGAATGCGCAACCCTCGTTAAGGATGGCGCAGTTGTCGTTCGGCTTCCGACCGGGCTTCCCGCTGCGGATCGAACTCCGCTACAGTCTTGGTGGCATTTTGGGCAATACGATGCAAAGAGCCTCCAAGAAAAAGTTGACTGCAAACGCCGCCGCCGTCATAGTCGGCCCTCAGAAAAACCCGTGATCGTTAGACGCTCAATTAAACGGAAACGGCTTTCTTCCAAAACCGCGGGCATGCATGACGACGGTGCGCGGGTGTAGTTCAATGGTAGAACG
>JAYVYB010000314.1:0-2171 GCA_043784625.1 Methylovirgula sp. | reverse complement strand
CTTAAACAGCATCTTTTTGAATGCGGACACGTTCAGCTCCCAGCAAATATCTGCCTTGTGCTTTTGCTCTGCCCAAACGCCTTGGTTATTGGCGTCGTCGGTCAGGTTTAGCTCGTCCACCACGGTCATTCCGCGCGTAAGTTCGCGCAAGGTTTCCACCTCCACACGGTGCTTGCTCCATTTTGTGCCGATGTTTTTGTTTAGCGCCACGGCCATCGCGGTCGGGTCGGGCAGCGATATACCGTCTTGTCCTGTTTGCGTTTTGAAAGCTTGGCGGGCAATCCGATTGCATTCGATGGCGAATTTCGCCCGCTCGGTGCCAAAGCCAAACACCGTTTCAATTTCATCGTGATGCAAAACAGAATCGCCGCGAGACACGTGCCAACCCACCATCTCGATGGGCAGCCCCGATCGAAACGTAATACGCGCCGCTTCGGGGTCCACCCAGATATTATATTCAGCGGCGGGCGTCACATTGCCGACGCAGCTCGGATTACCGCCCATCACCACGCAGCGGCCAACTTTTGCGGCAATCTCGGGCGCTTGGCTTAGCGCCAGAGCAATATTGGTCAACGGCCCAAGGGTGACTAGCGTCAAGCCCGGATTGGCGTGAATGGTCTCAATAATTGCGGTTACCGCATGTTTGGTTTGCGGCGCTTGATCGGGTTTGGGATAATTCATGTCGCCCATGCCATCGCGGCCGTGAAACCACGACGCATCCAGATGAGCGCGCGTCAGTGGTTTGTCCGCACCCTGAAACACCGGAACGGTTTTGCCGCAAATTTGCGCGGTGTAGAGCGCGTTTGTCGTCGCCTGCGCCACGGCCACATTGCCCGCAACCGTCGTAATGGCGGCAATGGAGACATCTGCCTGCAGCGCCATAATGAGCGCAACTGCGTCGTCGGAGGCTGTATCAGTATCGATCAAAAAAGTTGGTCTCATTTCATGTCCCTAAAGGTCGTCTCATGGCGCAACAGCGCGGCGTTAAATTCGCCGCCCAAAATGAACATGGCGGCGGTGGAATAAAGAAACACGATCGCGGTCATCACCGAGGCGAGCCCAGCATAGGTATTGATGTAATTCGTGGAAAACTCGGCCAAATAGCCGGAAAAGACGTAGCCTCCGCCCAACATGCCGATCAAAGTGAGCACAATCCCCGGCCACAGCTTCCAGATCGCCTGCGTCCCGTTCGGCAATATCCGGTGGGCGACGATAAGCGCCACAACAATCACCAATCCGGTGACGCCGATGCGTATGCCCGTCGCAAGTCCGCTGAAAGGTGCCAAGTCTGGAATATTGTTCAGAATAGCGTGCCAAAGCAGCGGGCCAAGCACGACCAGAAACGCCAGTGCCAGCAGCGCAATGGCGCCAAGCACAATGTAAGCAATCGATTCAAGCCGCAGCAGCCACCAAGGCCTTAACTCTTTAAAATTATAGGCGCGATTAAGGGCGATGCGCATGGCTTCAATGCCATTGGAAGAAAAGTAAAGTGACAGCAATACGCCAATTGTCAGCAGGTCGCCGCGGCTGGTTGTTAATACGGCGCGGATTTCGGCAGAGATGGGCGCAGACGCTTGCGGCGGCCAGGTTTCAAACAAGATGCGAATGACCTCATCGGCCAGCTCTTTAGAGCCAAAAAAACCGGCAAGCGACGTTACGACAATCAAAAACGGAAACAGCGACATCAGCGCCGACAGCGCCACGTGGCTGGCGATAGCCCAACCATCATCATCCAGAAAGCCCATATAAGTATCCCAGAGCAGGATTACGGCGCGCTCCACAGTGCTTTATCTTTCCATCTTCGGGGTGTTTTGCTTTTGCTCATGACTTTTCTTGATTGGGCCATCGAAATCGGGCACAAGCGCGTCAATCATTCTGACTCATACAGTCTAACCTAGGTTTTTGGTCATGTCTCTGCCTCTGCGCGTCGGTATTGCTGGATTGGGTACAGTCGGTGCCTCGGTTATCCAGCTGTTGCGAAACCAATCCAACGCATTGGCAACGCTTACCGGCCGCTCCATTATTGTCACCGCTGTAAGCGCGCGTGATAAAACCCGCGATCGCGGTTTCGATAAAGACGGCCTGTCCTGGTTCGTTGATCCGGTAAAGCTGGCCACGTCAGCCGAAATTGATTTGTTCGTGGAATTGATGGGCGGCGATGAGGGCCCGGC
>JAYVYB010000313.1:0-9659 GCA_043784625.1 Methylovirgula sp. | reverse complement strand
GTGTTGGAGATCGAGTAGTTCATGTTGGCGATGCCGCCTTCATAGATCAGGTCAACGATCAGCTTCACTTCATGCAAGCATTCAAAATAGGCCATTTCCGGCGCATAACCGGCTTCTACCAAGGTTTCGAACCCGGCGCGGATCAGCTCAACCAAGCCACCGCACAACACAACCTGCTCGCCGAACAGGTCGGTTTCGCATTCTTCGCGGAAGTTGGTTTCGATAACGCCAGAGCGGCCGCCGCCAACGCCGCACGCATAAGACAGCGCGAGGTCATGGGCATTGCCCGAAGCGTCTTGATGAACAGCAATCAGGCAAGGCACGCCGCCACCCTTTTGATATTCACCGCGCACAGTGTGGCCGGGGCCTTTTGGCGCGATCATCACCACGTCGAGGGTCTTCTTTGGCTCAATCAGGCCGAAGTGCACGTTCAAGCCGTGGGCAAAAGCAATCGCAGCGCCGTCGCGGATATTTGGTGCAATTTCGTTGCGGTAGATGTCGGCCTGCAACTCGTCCGGAGTTGCCATCATCAACAGGTCGCCCCACTTGGCGGCTTCTGCCACGCTCATCACCTTGAGGCCGTCAGCCTCAACTTTTGCGGCGGTTGGCGAACCGGCCTTCAAAGCAACGCGAATGTCTTTGGCACCGGAGTCTTTCAAGTTCAGCGCGTGGGCGCGGCCCTGGCTGCCATATCCGACGATGACAACTTTTTTGCCTTTGATCAGGCCAATATCAGCATCGGAATCATAATAAACGCGCATCGTCTTATCCTTACCTTTTGAGGCCTTTAGCAGCCTTTTTCGAAAATTCAGTCTGCGCTGTTCTAGTGGGCTTGCGCGCGCGGGGCAAGCCACCTGAGTTCAAGTTTTAGCTGCGTTTTGGCAAAAAATACGCGATTGGCGGGATGAGAAAGCTGATCAATGCCAGCACCGGCGAAACAAACCACGCCGCGATGCCAACAAGGTTCACCGTGGCATAAAACATACTGCGCTTGGCCGCGGCCAAATGCACCGCATTGTCTTGCGGCGCATTTTCAACTCCGATGCAGGCCCATCGCAACACTGCAAAAGCAAACGCCGAGAGGAAGCCGAGCAAGGCATAAAGCACGATGGCGCGAAGCTCGAACGGGTGTTCACCCAGAAACGCGGTGGCCAGCGGCATCAGCGACAGCCAGAACAGCAAAAAGTTATTGCCCCACAGCAAACGTGTTGTGGCGTGGCGCACCGAATGCATCACCGCATGGTGGTTGACCCAATAGATCGCCACAATGGTGAAGGACAGCGCATAGGCCGTCAGCTTTGGCGCCATCGGGCCGAGAAATTCCGCCCACAAATCCCCGTGCACGGCATGTTCCGGAATTTTCAACTCCAGCACCATGATGGTGATGATGATGGCGATGACACCATCCGAAAACGCTTCGATCCGGCCTGTGCCTATGAGGGCGGGTTGCGGCTTTTCGGGATCGTTTTGCTGGTGTGGTGTCGCTGTCATGGTGTTTCCCGCCTCAATTAATGCTCTTTGAAAATGGGATAAAGCGACAGGATCAACAAGCTCGCCATGGCCCAATTAAAAATCCGCACCCGCCCGGCATCGCCCAGAACAGAGCGCATCGCCGTGCCGAACAACGCCCACAACGATACGCAAGGCAAATTCACCGCGCCAAAAGCCGCCGCAACCAGCAGCGCGCCGACAACACTATGGCCGTTGGTGTAGGTGGAAACAGCGGTTATCGCCATCAGCCAGGCTTTGGGGTTTACCCATTGAAATGCTGCGGCACCAAGAAACGTCATCGGCTTGCCCTGCGCATCGCCCTCGCCCACCGGGCCGGAATTGGCGATTTTCCAAGCCAGCCAGATCATATAAATCGCGCCGGCAAATTTCAAAGTTGTTTGCGCCAATGGAAACGCCCGGAATACCTCGCCAAGCCCCAAGCCCACCGCCGCAACCATCACGGTGAAGCCAATACCGATGCCCAGCATATGCGGCACAGTGCGGCGAAATCCAAAATTGACCCCGCTGGCCAGCAACATCATATTATTTGGCCCCGGCGTAACCGACGACACTGTGGCAAACAAGACCAAGGCAGGTATTAGGGAAAAGTCCATTTTACTGCGGGCGAACTGTAAGCTTCATGCCAAGCGCATCGATGACCTTTAGCATCGTCGCAAAACTCGGATTTCCGTCCGCAGAAAGCGCCTTGTAGAGGCTTTCCCGGCCAAGATTGGCGTCCTTGGCAATCTGGGTCATTCCCCGCGCACGTGCCACCACGCCGAGCGCATGAGCCGTCAAGGCCGCATCACCTTCTTCGAGGCACGCATTGAGATATTCAGCCATTTCAATTTCTGTCTTTAAATAATCAGCAGCATCGAAAGGAATAAGTTTTGTCATTCGGCCACCTCCAAATTCGCTGCCACTTTCAGCGCCAGTTCAATATCTTTTGACTGCGTTTTTTTGCTTCCGCCTGCCAAAACCACGATGAGAACCTCTCCACGTTGGACAAAATAAACGCGGTATCCCGGGCCATAATCAATGCGCATTTCCGAAACACCTTGCCCGACGGGCTTAACATCGCCGGGATTGCCCAATGACAAGCGATCAATGCGGGCAATAATGCGCGCCCGCGCCCTCTCGTCCTTTAAATTCGCCAGCCAAACCAAAAAACCTTCCGTAAGCTTGACGACCATTTTGTATCCTATAGAATACGAACAAGCAGATAGCAAGGCACGATCTTGATTAGCGCATTAATCTTGCCGCCTCAGCCTGTATCACATCCGCTCCGGCCCGCGCGAAATGGCCGCCACACCGGTGCGGGACACTTCCACAAGGCCGATCGGGCGCATAAGCTCGACAAAATCATCAATTTTTGCCGGCTTGCCGGTAAGTTCAAACACAAAACTGGTGATGGTGGCATCAATCACCCGGGCCCGGAAGGCTTCTGACAGGCGCAGGGCCTCTGAGCGATGTTCGCCTGTGCCCGAGACTTTGATCATCGCCAGCTCGCGCTCGATAAATTTATCCGCCAGCGTAAGATCGGTCACCTTATGCACCGGCACCAGCCGCTCCAGCTGATGCTGGATCTGGTCGATGGTTTCCGGCGCGCCTTTGGTGACGATGGTGATGCGCGATAGATGTTCGGCATGGGCAACCTCCGCCACCGTGAGGCTTTCGATATTATAGCCGCGGCCGGAAAACAGCCCGACCACCCGCGCCAGCACGCCCGGTTCGTTGTCCACCAACACCGAGAGCGTATGGCTTTCGACATTGCTTTTGAAGCTGGGTGACGAATAGGGCGACGGCGGAGAGGCAGGGACGGGAAGCGGCGGCGTGATCATGGCGTTCATGGTGTTTTCTCCAAAACTGTTTTCTCGAGTGCAAAGTTAAGCGCAGCTTCAACGTGAAGTTTCATTGTATCAAAAACCGGTAATTTCAGATTGGCTTGGGCAAGATCGGCTTGAGTTAGCAACATTCCAATTTCGGTGCAGCCAAAAATCACGCAATCCGCCGCATCAGCAATGGCGATGATATCAAGATATTTGGCCTTAGAGCCCGGCGAAACCACACCTTTGACCAGCTCGTCAAAAATGATGTGATCAATCACCAGTTGATCTTCCGCGCTCGGAACCAGCGGTTGAAGTTGCGATACTGCCGCCAAATGCGCGGTGAAAAAATCACTTTCCATCGTGTATCGCGTGCCAAGCAGCAGTGGCTTTTTCAGCTTTTCATGCCGGATAGCGGTGCCGCACACGCTGCGGATGTCCAAAAACGGCACGGAAATGGCACCTTGAATGGCAGGCGCAACTTTGTGCATCGTATTGGTGCAAAGCACGATTACGTCTGCGCCGGCTTTTTCCAGCAAATGCGCTTCCATGGCCAGCCGCGCGCCGAGCGTTGCCCAATCTCCGGATTTCATCAGCGGCACAAATTCGGCAAAATCCACCGAGCTTAGCAGCAAGCGTGACGAGTGAAACCCGCCAAGCCTGTCGCGCACGCCTTGGTTCAACAGCCGGTAATAATCCAGCGTTGACTCCCAGCTTGTGCCGCCAATAAGACCAATGGTTTTCATGTTAAACCAACATCTTGCCCTTGGCATCGATGACGGTGCCAATATCTTCGCCGGAATCGCCGAGCAGCATTTCATTATGCGCCTTGCCCGACGGGATCATCGGGAAGCAGTTCTCCATCTTGTCCACCAGACAATCGAAGATCACCGCCTTGGGCGAATTGATCATTTCCATAATCGCCTCATCCAGCTTGGCCGGGTCTGAACAGCGGATGCCGTGGCCGCCGTAAGCCTCTGCCAGCTTGACAAAATCCGGCAAGGCTTCCGAATAGCTCTCCGAATAGCGCGCGCCGTGCAGCAATTCCTGCCACTGGCGCACCATGCCCATATATTCATTGTTCAAAATGAATATCTTCACCGGCAAACGATATTGCAGCGCTGTCGACATTTCCTGCATACACATTTGAATTGACGCTTCACCGGCAATGTCGATCACCAGCGCATTTGGATGCGCCATTTGCACGCCGATAGCCGCTGGCAGGCCATAGCCCATGGTGCCAAGGCCGCCGGAGGTCATCCAGCGGTTTGGCTCTTCAAAGTGATAGTGCTGCGCCGCCCACATCTGATGCTGGCCCACTTCGGTGGTGATATAGGTGTCGCGGTCTTTGGTCAGCTCATACAGGCGCTGAACCGCATGTTGCGGCTTGATCGTGCTGGCCGAATTGCGGAAACCCAGAGATTTTTTCGCACGCCACACATCAATCTGCTTCCACCACGCATCGAGCTTTGGCTTTTCGGCTTTATTGGCTTTCCACAGCGCCACCATCTCGCGCAGCACATGGGTGCAATCGCCGATGATCGCCAAATCCACCTTGACGTTTTTATTGATAGAGGACGGGTCAATGTCGATATGGATTTTTTTGGACTCGGGCGAAAACGCATCAAGCCGCCCGGTGATGCGGTCATCAAAACGCGCGCCGATGCACACCATCAAATCGCAGTCGTGCATGGTGTTGTTGGCTTCATAAGTGCCATGCATGCCCAGCATACCCAGCCAGTTTTTGCCCGAAGCCGGATAGGAACCAAGGCCCATCAAGGTTGATGTGATGGGAAAACCGGTGGCCGCCACCAGCTCGCGCAGCAGTTTAGAGGCTTCCGGCCCGGAATTGATCACGCCGCCGCCGGTGTAGAACACCGGCTTTTTCGCCTTTGCCATCATCTCAACCGCAGCAGCAATGGCGCGCGCATCACCCTTCACCTGCGGGTGATAGGTTTTGTGCTGCACATTGGCCGGACCGGTATAGGTGCCGGAGGCAAACTGGATGTCTTTCGGAATATCAATCAAAACCGGACCCGGACGACCGGAGCGCGCCACATAAAACGCCTCATGCAAAATGCGCGGCAAATCGGCAATCGAGCGCACCAGATAATTATGCTTGGTGCAAGAGCGGGTGATGCCGGTGGTGTCACATTCTTGAAATGCATCCGAACCGATCAGATGGGTTGGCACCTGCCCCGAAATGCACACCAGCGGGATACTATCCATCAGCGCATCAGCCAGCGCGGTCACTGCATTGGTTGCGCCGGGGCCGGATGTCACCAGCAAAACGCCAACCTTGCCGGATGAGCGGGCATAGCCTTCTGCCGAGTGGCCAGCGCCCTGTTCATGCCGTACCAACACATGGCGCACATGATTTTGTTGAAAAATAGCATCATAAATTGGAAGCACAGCGCCGCCCGGATATCCAAAAATTGTATCGACGCCCTGATCTTTCAGAGCCTCAACCACCATTTCCGCACCAGTCATTTGCTTAGGCATTGTCATCTTCCTTGTCGGCTGTTTCGCTTGATTTGCAGATTCGCGTTTTGAATTTAAGGCAATAAAAAAGGCCCCGCTTGGGACCTATGTGCATGCGCCAGTTAGTGGTTCAGGATTAATCCTGTCCAGCTCCTGACGCGCATCTAACGACTAGAATGAGTTTCATAACGAGTTCCATAGTTGAGTTTGAAAGTTAGCGCAGGAAAACCGAAGCGTCAAGCGGGATTTATCCTGCTTCCCCTCCTACGCTCTGCCCCTCATTCGGCCTTTCAGGTCACCTTCTCCCCATTTTATGGGGAAGAAGGGTTTCGTCACAGTTCTCCCTTCTCCCTGTTTACGGAGAAGCGGTTCTGCCTGTTTCAGACTTCCCGCTCATCCTCAAGGCCAGGACACCAAGGGCAGGCGCTCGCGCCACTGTTGCCAATCTGCGTCCCAGTTCTGCTTGAGATAGACCTCGAAACGCGCGTCAAACTCCTCGGACTCCTCTGCTGTCACAACACCTGCGTCGTCTTTCGCCAGCCTTTTAATCCCGGCAAGCGAGGCGAGCGTGATGGGAATAAATATCTCCAAACTCGTACCCCGCTCGGATTGTACGATAAACCGCAGTCGCACATCGGCAGATGCCAACCTTTGGCGGCGGCGGATAAACTCCGCGTCTGCGTTCAGATAGATGACAATATGCGGAAACAGCCGGATATCAGGATGCTGCACCCCGCCTTCATCATAACCGCCCGCAATACCGCTAAAATGGGTTGCTTTTTTGCTAGCCCGATATGGCCCGTGCAGATTTATCAAAAGCACAGAAGGTTGCAGTATTTTGGCAGCCCAGTGAGCCGCATCTTTCACCCGCTCCAGATCGTCACTGGTGAGTTCGTTCAGATTCGTCGGCTCGGGCAAATACCCCGCCCAGTCATCAGGATATTGCAGAACCGGGCTTTTCTTCAAAAACGGCGCGCGCCACTTAGAAAGCCAGGCCGGACACCAAAATGTCATTGAGAGTTCACCTTGTTTTCCTAACGCGAAAGAGCTTGGTTCTGCTGACGCACAAGCGCGTGCGCCACCATCTTACCAACAACGCGCCCGCGCGTCTCGACGGTGACAGCACAACAGTATATGGACATACACATGATTGACACCAGCCCCGCCCCCGTTGTTCTCACCCCGCGTGCCCAGCCGCAACGCCTAACCGCCCGCGCACTGCTGCTTGGCGAGCGTATCGATGCGGGCGACCTCGAGCGGCCCGATATGATTTCGGCCAATCCGCTAGCGTTCCATGTTGGCACCTCCGGTTTTGTCGCCATCTATCGTTACGGCGTCGCGGTTTTGGTTGGCCTGACGCCTCTGGAGGAAGAGGACTTTCTCGCCAAGATCAAGGTGCGCGTGGTGGGCAACCGCGAGCGCATCGACGACGAAACCGCCCTGATTGCGGTTGCGCCGGAATATGAGGATAAAGTCCCGCCCGGCGGCCCCATTCAAGCCAAGGACCTCTCCGAAGAGCGCTTTTTGGTGGTGGCCGATGCGCTGGCCAAAAGCGTCTCGCTCACCAGAGACGAGCGCGAGGTCAACGCGGTTTTTGACGTGATAGAGCCCTTTGCCGCCCAATTGGCCGAACATGGCCGCCCGCCCGGCAAGCGCCGCGCCATGCTGAAATTGATCGGGCAGGCCTTGCTGGCGCAACACCGCGTTTCGGGCCGCGTGGCGGTGGAAGAAAAGCCGGATGTGCTGTGGGACCGGCCCGACCTTGAACGGCTTTATGCGCGGTTAGAGGACGAATACGAGCTGAAAGAACGCGCTGGAACCCTCAAGCGCAAGCTCGACGTGATTGTCGAAACCGCCCACGCGCTCACCGATATTATCGACGCCGACCGCGGCGTGCGGCTGGAAGCCACCATCGTTGTGCTGATTGTCGCCGAAATTGTCCTCACGCTGTGGCAGATGTTCGGCGTGCATTTGGCCGTAAGGTGAGGGGTTAATTTCTGGATTGCTTCGCTCCGCTCGCAAAGACGCTCGAACTTAGCCGTCATTGCGAGGAGCAAGGCGACGCGGCAATCCAACCTCCACCTCCCCCGCGCTTTCCACCCATTTAAACTGCATCTGCCCGCGCGCGAAGGTGCATTGCCGCTTGGCATAGTGGCGGGTGTCCATCTTGCCACGGGCAACCGCCGCCTCAAGCGAAATCTCGCCTTTCAAATAGGCTATCAACCCCGGAACGCCGTGCGCCCGCATAACCGGGAGTGCCGGGTCAAGCCCGCGCGCGGCAAGCGCCTCAACCTCGGCCAGCGCGCCTTGCGCAATCATCTGATCAAAGCGCATATCAATCCGCGCAAAAAGCTCAGCCCGCACCGGATTGAGAAACCACGCTGAACAGGCGGCGGCATCCAGCAACGGCGCGCCGCGCTTGCCCTGCCAAAAGCTCAGGCTTTTACCTGTCGCCTCAAACACCTCCAGCGCCCGCAAAATCCGTTGCGGATCAGAAGGGCGCAGCCGCGCCGCCATATCCGGATCCAGCAATTTCAGCCAGCCATGTAACTCCAAAACCGGAACGCCTTCCGCCTCTGCCCGCACTTTGGCCCGCACAGCCTCCGGCACGGCTGGAATTTCCGACAGGCCCTGCGTCAGTGCTTTGAAATACATGCCGGTGCCGCCGACAAAAATCGGCATTTTGCCCATGGCGCGCGCATCGGCAAGCGCTGCGGCGGCATCTTCCAGCCATTTTCCCACCGAGTAATTCACCGCTCTATCAATATGGCCAAACAACAAATGCGGAACCTCTGCCGCCTCTTGCGCGCTCGGGCGGGCGGACAATAACTGCAAATCGCGGTAAACCTGCATCGAGTCGGCGTTTATCACCACACCATTCACCTTTTTGGCACAGGAAATCGCCAAAGCGGACTTGCCGCTGGCGGTGGGGCCTGCAATGAGAAGGGCAGAAAATTGTGTCACGTCAAAAAATCCATGTGGAACCTTTCATGCCAGATTTTGCATTTGTCGCAACCCTGATTGCGAACCCTAAAGCCGCCAATCTGACGCCAATCCTGCTCTCGCGGGCGACAGCGGCGGTGAGCGGCGCGCCCAAGCTCAAGATTCTGCATGAAAACATCGCCGCCGATATTTTTGTGTCAACGCGTGAGGAAGGCGAACACATCCGCAGCGCTATGCACGGCGCGCCGCTAGATGTGATTGTTCAGCCGGTGGCCCACCGCCGCAAAAAGCTGTTTTTGGCCGATATGGATTCAACCATGATCGGGCAGGAATGTATTGATGAGTTGGCCGATCTGGTTGGCGTCAAAGCCCGCGTCTCGGCCATCACCGAAAAAGCGATGCGGGGCGAAATCGCCTTTGAACCGGCGTTGCGTGAGCGTGTTGCCCTGTTGAAAGGTCTGCCAACCAACGTCGTGGAGCGGGTGATACAAGATCGCATCACGCTCACGCCGGGCGGGCGGGCGCTGGTGCAAACCATGCGTAAATTTGGCGCCTATACCGCGCTGGTTTCCGGCGGCTTTACCGTGTTTACCGGCAAAATAGGCCCGCTGATCGGGTTTGATGAGCATCGATCAAATCTGCTGGAGCTCGATGGCGACACATTTGCCGGCACTGTGGCGGAGCCCATCCTCGGACAGGCGGCAAAGCTGGCGACCCTGGTTGAACTGCGCACAAAGTTCGGGTTAAAACCGCAGGAAACCATGGCCGTGGGCGATGGCGCCAATGATTTGGCTATGTTGGGCGAGGCCGGGCTTGGTGTGGCGTTTTACGCCAAACCAAAAGTCGCAGAGGCCGCCCATGCCCGGATTGACCATGCAGACCTCACAGCCCTGCTTTATGCGCAGGGCTATGAGAGGG
>JAYVYB010000312.1:0-5446 GCA_043784625.1 Methylovirgula sp. | reverse complement strand
ATGTCTTATTCGGTTGCGGCTCTCTTGGCGAGTGACAGAAAGTCTCACCAGCAACAAAACTACGAAAACCAGCTGTAAATAGCGCATAGGCTCTGTCGTTCGTCAAAAATTTTAATAAAACTGGTGCTGCGAGCGAGGATTGAACTCGCATTGAACAATGATAAACTATTGAAAATAAACACTAAAACTATTTATCTATGGTGTGTTTTGTAGTTATGTAATGCCCCACATTCTGTAGTACCGGCAGTAGTTAGCGGCTGTCGAGAAACCTTCACATCAAAATACGTCGCCTTGCCAGTCATCGGCCTCTGGATTAGGGTCAGCATAGTATGCAGCTTTCGAAATCATGCAGTTAAGCTTTTGATCGAGCCGTTCATTCTCTTGCGAAGTCAGCGGCTGATCGTTTTGAGCAAAAATTCCATGCGAAATATGTGCATGTCCAAGAAACTCTTCCCTAGAATCAAAAACGTTTGAGCCGCACTCTTTGATTCCAATCGGACTTATATTTGCTAATCCGCAATATGATTCTTTCGGTAGCGCAACCGCAAATGCTTTTCCTTTCTGTTTGCAAAAATCTGAACCCATATATGTATGGCGAATAACAGAAAGTTCGTCATTACCTGCTTTCGGCTTAAACGCCTGACGTTTTACTGTCTTGCTTCCACCCTTGATATGCCATGGCGTCAAAATAAAGCGAACGATGTTTTCGCCGTCGTCAATATCAACGGGTATATGACTCATTGGCGGTCACGCTAATTTTTTGAAATGAGGAAGGGTTGTGATTAGGTGTAAACAAATTGCTTGAAACCAGACTTCCGACACTCATCGAATGAAACTGGAAATCCGTGGTATTTCCATCGATGTAGTAACTCTTGCCGTCATAAATTTTGACGTAAAAGCTTAACTTCGACTGCCCAACTTCGAGATGAGCAGCACCTTTTTCTGATTCCCACTCGAATGATAAGGTTCCGCTTGGATTTGGGGTTATTTCAGGCGATGGTGCGAGTAACAAAAGCCATGGGAGACAAGCCAAACAATTATACCTTGTTTGCTGGTTAATTTGGCGTGCGCCGAATCCGTCCCAATTATCGTCCATGCCAGTCATAGCTTCGATAGCGGCGGTAGCACTATAAAGCGCTATCTGATTGGTTCTTCGTGTTAATTCTGGTGCCAAATAGTATGAGAGCGGCAAATATTCGGTTTGCACTTGTGCCGCCACAATGGGGGCCGCTTGATTATATTCAAAGCCAACAATTGAGTTAGGGAGGTCATACAGCATCTTCATCGACTCCTTGAGGTGCCAGCAAAGAATGGATAGGCTTGGTTATGTTAACGAAAATTTCATGCATGATATTTCTAGCGTTCGCCAACACCCTCATAATTCCGTCAACATCCTGTTTAATTGGCAGTCTGGATGAGACAGTCATATCAAATAATACCACTTTTTCGTTCTGAAATATGCCTTCGCCAGCCATAAATGAAAACGACGAAGTCTCATCCACATTAAATGAATATTGCACGTGCGGAAGTGGCTCTGTTCCAGACTGAATGTGCGATTCTATAACGGGAGGCAAATGTACGGTAATTCCCATTATATCGCGCAAAAAACTCCCAACAGAATTTCCTTGCATTAGGGCTTGATTAAAGGTATTAATATACCTCAAGCTTACAGTGCTAAAATGCTCTTGGCTGCCCGCTTTAGCTCGAGCCCTTATCAGAGCTTCAATTCCATTGCGGGCTATAGGTTCAACGCGCGTCCAAGAATGGTATGGTGGAATTGCATTGAACGAAAAAATTCCAGCGCCCGCTTGGATAATTAAGGATGTCTCGCCTGATGCGTCCTGACGAAATCTTGTTACCGGTTGAAAAGGGAAGCTCGGAAAACCGGGAGGGATTAGCCTCTCACTTCTTGAAAATTTTGATCGACCCAATTCCTCCCCAAGACTTGAAAGAAATTGGTCGTTGTCGGGAGGACTATTTTGAAAGTTGATAACTGAACCAACGGGCAATGGAGTAGCGCCTATGCCCCACCTTAATTCAGCAATAACTTCCGCCAAAGGTGCATTTTTGAACGTAACGCTCATGCTAACGCCATCTCCCAACACTCCGAAAACCTAAGATATTAGACAAATCTCGGATTAGAATCATCAGCTGAACTCCATTAACGATCATTAAAGGATTTTATGAAGTTTGACCAATTTTAACAGAAAATGGGCGCGAGCCGAGTTATCTTTTAAGAGTGATGCAGTTTGTAATGTTTTCATAGTGTGAAAAGTTCTTGGGGTACTTTCTGCACCCCCTTGAGCCAAAGTCAGATTTTTCTAGGACTTCGACCATAGCCTGATGAATTGCATGGCGATGAGATTTCGTGTGAAATTTCCACGCAATTGGAAGCGGCGGCGCATCAATGCACTACCACTATCTCTACGCCTCCGTCTTCATCTTCATCCGCTTCCATCGCCTCAAACTCATCATCGCCATTTGCTTCACGAATTGAAACTAGCTCCTCCTCATTCAAATCACGTATGTGGATCTCTGGTAGCTCATCCGGCTCAATCAATCCTTCCACGCCAAGGCTTTTCATCTTAACGCCTTGCAAACGCTCCAGCGCTTGCGATGCTACTGAAATCGATTTGATCACCGACGAAGTTTTGAGTGCAGAACTTGGGTCTTTCGACATTTGATCAATCTGAGACATGAGCATCGTTTGCAGCGTCGATGCATCCATATAGCCCTGCAAGCTGCAATCTTTCGCCAGTTTCATTCTGGTTTCTTGATCTTCAAAGGCTTCAGCGTGAATTTTGCTTTTGATAGCTACGGCGATTTCTTTGGCCTTAGCCCCTTTGACGGTTCCTGACTTGCTGAAGTGTGTCTGTAGCGCTCTTGTCGTTAGATCATACTCTAGAGCCAAATTTTCCAGCGTTGCGCCTCCTGTCTCCCAAAGAGCTTCAATCTCCGCCCATTGCGACAATGAAATGCGAGCGTATTTTCGAGGCGTTTTTTCTTCGTGCATAACTATGAGTCCTTAAATCAAGAATTTTTGCGATCGATGAGTCTGGCAATCTGAGTTGGTTGCCATTTACCGCCGCGTGGCGTTGCAATGTTTTGGTCATTCAATTCCGTTGCTATCTGTGCGAGCGACTTTCCAGCTAAACGCAAAGGCAAGATCAACGGCATTAAGTCGTTTGCCCTGCTTCGTGCGCTCGCCTTTCGTGCCAAAGCGCTCGCCTTTGCGCCTTGGATAGCTACGAGCGGCAAATTCCCCCTGTCACCGCCAAGTTTCGTTCCGCGAGCCTTTGCCGCTGCGAGAGCTTCCTTGGTTCTCGTGGAAATTGCTTCGCGCTCTTTTTGTGCAACCATCGCCATCACGCCCACTGTAAAGGCATCTGCGTGAGGCATATCCGCAGCGACAAATCGAACTCCGGCCTTTGTAAGACTGAGGAGAAAATGGGCATCGCGTGACAGCCTATCCAATTTCGCGATTAATAAAGTCGCGTTATGCACTCTACAAAGAGCCAGCGCTTTTTCCAATTCCGGACGATCATTGCGCTTGCCGCTTTCGGTTTCGACAAGCTCCTTGATCAATGACCAGCTTCCGCCGTTCAAAAAGTCCGTCACGGCTTTTCTTTGAGCTTCAAGTCCAAGTCCTGAACGTTCTTGCTTTCCCGTTGAAACGCGGAGATATGAAACGAACGAGCCTTCAGCCATTGCAAAATCTCTGTTGAATTGATATTACAATAGCAGCAACATTCGTTGTTGTAAATGTTAAATATTTGTTAGACGGATTAGACTTCAGAAAAACGGCTTACATACGTTTTCAAGTTTTTCGCCGTAAAAACTTAATTCGGGCATCATTGAAAGCTTCATTCGACGAATGGCGAGTTGAACCTTCTTTGTCAGAACGCCTTTTTGTTAAATTTTATGATGTTTTCAAGGTAAAACTTGTAAATTGAACCCTTAGCGCGGTTATAAATATCACATCTTATCGAGTAAAACTTGGTAGCTAACTTATTGAGTGTAAAATGACACTCGCCTTCCATTTGGTTGTCTTCGGCAGAAATAACATCGCTTGTAGCAGTTCTGATCGTATCGAGGGCCTGATAAAAGTTTTCAAGATTAGGTTGCCTGTCTCTGCCACCTGAAACCGTGAAAGAATTGTTTTCTTTGGAAAAAGTCAGAAACGCTCTGCCGTTATTAAGTTCGACGTAAATGACTCTTGGGTCACACGGGAAAAACCCAGCAAGAAGTTCCAATCTACAACTTCCGGTGAAAACAGTTAGTCGCTTCAGATTTTGCTGAGGTGTTTGGGCAAGTGCATCACCGAAGGTGTTTAAGTTTGCCCAAAAGACGATAACGGTAAACAGTAGACGTTTAGGGATAGGCATTTTGTTTCGCTTCCACCGAAGAAGAGGTACGAAATTTTACAGCTTCTATTTTGAGTGATCTAATTAAGTCCTTATTTAACGGTACTCCAGTGGTATATCCATAGATAAGGTATTTTTGAGTGATCTAATTAAGTCCTTATTTAACGGTACTCCAGTGGTATATCCATAGATAAGGTATCGCGGCTTCCACCTCGATCACAATCATCTAGCAGGAGTTTGAGCTATCTTCCGTCCGAGCTTCGCAAGAGACAGAGTTGACGGTTCTCAAATTACGGGGATTAAAATTCGTCCGGAACCACGTAATTTTCGTATGATATACTGTTTCCAAGTTCTTTGGCAAGGTATTCAGACAGTCCTTTTTGAATATAAACAGGAATAATACTTACAGATCCGGTCGGTACCAGCTTCTTCCAAATTGGCTCTGCATATTTTCTGAAGCAAGCTTTTTGTTCTTCGCGCGTAGTTGGGTAATATTTACTGAACTGAACCAGCCCATGCCAATGGGGGTTAAATTCTGGCTTTTCCAAAAAGTAAAAGCACCACATTCTGTCGGCAATTCTTTTTTGCCAATCTGGCCCGACCATTTTGCGGTGCATACGACCCTCCCACTCCTTCAGCAAATCCCTCATACGGGCCTCTGATGAACTGTGTCCTTTAAGCGGAAGAGCTGAATCATTGGTCGCTAGCGTAATAAACTCATCAAACTTCCACTGTTCCAGCCACTGCGGTATTTCGGTCGCCAAAATAGGTGGAATGCGTGAAGAAGGAGCCATAGATCCATATCCTGCATATTGAGGGTTTTCAAAACAACAATTTAAGTCTAGTTCAAAGTGTCTAAGTTTAAGATTCGGCTTGGTCAAATTAAGAAAATATATTTTGGGGGTGTTTCAGTGAAATTCAATAACGCCGATCAAATGATTTCTTTAGCAATATTTTGTTTTGCTCTAAGTGGATGTAACGCTCCAAGGAGCGAGTCTGTTGCACTATTTAGCATCCCAGTTACCGGACAACTTTCAAACGGAGTGGCGGCGGGCGGTCAGGCTACGGCTTTCTCAACTGGA
>JAYVYB010000311.1:0-1916 GCA_043784625.1 Methylovirgula sp. | reverse complement strand
GTGCGCCCGATCCCACGCCCGCACAAAATCCAGCAGTTCATGCACATGCGCCTCGCCCGGTAAAATATGCCCGTCCTCATGGATGAGAATGTCCGACATGCCGATAAACAGGTGTCGCTCCGGCGCAATGACCTGCGGCCGCGTCACCGGCGTGCCGACATTGATCAGCGTCACCAGTGATTTTGCGCCGAGCTCCTCCGCCTGTTCCGATATTTTCGATAAGGCACATACATGTACAGACGGCATTACCCGCACTCCGCTTCCAGCGCCCAAAAGCGCGATAAAAATTCAGCCTCAGCCAGATCGCTGGTTTGAGGGGCTAACAAAGCGTCCAAATTTGCCAGCCGCACCTTCGGCAACCCGAAAAACTTCTCCGCTTCAACCAGCTCGAAATCGGCCAGCGCCGTCGCCTCGCAGAAGGCGGCCGCTTTATCCGCCTGCTTGCACAATTTGGCAACCGCAAGCGGCACTTTGGCAGGCAGGCCAAAGCGCAAATGCACCGCCGCCAGAATCCGGTTTTCGACAGCTTTGTAAGCGTCGCTCAACACCGCCTTGAACGGCGAAATAATATCTCCCACCACATATTCCGGCGCATCATGCAGCAGCACAATCATCTTGTCCTGCGGCAAAAGTTGCGGTTCGAACTTGCAGGCAAAAGCTTCCACCAGCAGCGAGTGCTGCGCCACCGAAAAAATATGCGCGCCCTTGGTTTGGCCGTTCCAGCGCGCGACGCGGGCAAGACCGTGAGCAATATCTTCAATTTCAATGTCCATCGGCGAGGGGTCGAGCAAATCCAGCCGCCGCCCGGACAACATCCGTTGCCACGCTCTGGGGGCCGCAAAACGGGAGGCAACATCCTTCGCCATCTAGCGGCCCGCCCCCAATGCCGCACAGTCCTCATGGCGGAAACACCCGACAAGATGATCATTGACCATGCCTACCGCCTGCATAAACGCATAAACGATGGTCGGCCCGCAGAAGTTGAAGCCCTTAGCGCGCAAGTCCTTGGCAATTTTCGTGCTCAAGGCCGTTTCCGCCGGAATGTCCCGTAAGGTGCGCGGCTTTGGCTGCAAGGGTTTGCCGTCGACAAAGTCCCACAGATAGTTGGAAAAACCATGACGCGATTCGATCTGCAAAAACGCCTGCGCGCTGGCGACACTGGAGACAATCTTGCCCCGGTTGCGCACAATGCCAACATCCAGCATCAGGCTTTCGAGCTTTTTGGGAGCATATTCGGCGATGACGTGCGGTTGAAAACCGTCAAACGCCGCCCGGAAATTCTCGCGCTTGCGTAAAATTGTTATCCACGACAGCCCCGCCTGAAACCCGTCCAGAATCAGCTTCTCGAACAAGGCGCGGCTGTCCCACTCAGGCACGCCCCAGTCGGTATCGTGATAGGCGATATAAAGCGGGTCGAGCCCCGGCCAAGGGCAGCGCATTTTGCCGTCATCATGTAAAACAGGCTCAACAACGCGCGCGGGTTTTAGTTTCAGTATTTTTTCGGCCATTCCCCATTTTAGCTTTGCGGCGCGCCATAGGGAAGCTCTAAAACTTCAACAAGTCGCCCGGCTACGGTCAAATCGGTCGCCTTGGTCTGCGCATACTCCACGCGGTCCAGCCGCAACAAAGCCAGCCCGCGCCCTGAAGTGCTCGAACCCATCCGCCCGATCACCAAATCGCCCGCCTTCACCTCCGCGCCAACGGCAGGGGCCGCGCCATCAAACGCGACAGGAACCACCCGTTTGCGCACGGCGGTTTTGTGCTGCATCCGCGCCACAACCTCTTGACCGACATAACAGCCCTTTTGAAAATCCACTCCGCCGAGCAAATCCATATTCACCTCATGCGGAAAGGCATCACCATAGATAAAATCCAACCCGCCAGCCGGAACGCCAAGCGAAATCCGGTGCGCCTCA
>JAYVYB010000310.1:0-1533 GCA_043784625.1 Methylovirgula sp. | reverse complement strand
GGGAAGCCGCATCACCTTTTCCGGCGTGGGTAAGACTGCGCGCGAAATTGACTATGCGCTTGATCAGGACATTTTGTGTTTCAACGTGGAATCTGAGCCGGAGCTTGCCGTCCTCAACGCGCGCGCCAAGCTGAAGGGCAAAGTTGCGCCGATTTCTATCCGCGTAAATCCAGATGTGGACGCCAAGACCCATGCCAAGATTGCTACCGGTAAATCCGAGAACAAATTCGGCATACCGATTTCGCGGGCGCGCGCGGTTTATGGTTTAGCTGCCGCTATGACCAACATCAAAGTCAGCGGTGTAGATATGCATATCGGCTCGCAAATCACTGATTTGCAGCCTTTCGACGATGCATTCGCGCTGTTGGCGAGCTTTGTGCTGGAGCTGCGCAGCGATGGCCATGTGATTGATCACCTTGATCTGGGCGGCGGGCTGGGCATTCCCTATAAAGACAATAACGAGCCGCCACCGCACCCGGATGCCTATGCCGCCATTGTGGCCAAGCATACTGCGAGTTTGGGCTGCAAGCTGGTGTTTGAGCCGGGGCGGCTTCTGGTTGGCAACGCCGGGATTTTGGTGACGGAAGTGATCTACGTCAAAAGCGGCGAGAACAAGAGTTTTGTGATTGTCGATGCGGCGATGAATGATCTTATCAGGCCCACGCTTTATGAAGCCTATCACGATGTAAAGCCTGTGCAGCCGCGCGCGGGCGCGCTGCATATGATTGCGGATGTTGTCGGGCCGGTGTGTGAGACAGGCGATTATCTGGCGCAGGATCGCGATATGACAGAGGTGAAGCCTGGCGATCTGCTGGCGGTGATGTCCGCCGGAGCCTATGGTGCGGCACAATCCGGCACCTACAATTCGCGGCTGCTGGTTCCTGAGGTGTTGGTTAGCGGGGCGGATTTCGCGGTGGTGCGGCCACGCGGCACTTATGACGCATTGATTGCGCTTGATCATGTGCCGGAGTGGCTGGCGAAATAACATCCTTAAAAAACCAAAGTTTTGCTGCTAACGTAACTGTCATCGGGAGTTAGGTTTTGCAGAAACGCTTCGAAAAGCTAATTGCGCGCGCAAGAGTGGTGCTGTTTTTGGAACGGCTCTGGCCGGTTGCTGTGGCTTTAGCGTGTCTGGTCGGTTTGTTTTTGACTCTGTCCTTTGCCGGGCTCTGGTTGGTGTTGCCGCCATATGCGCGCCTGATCGGGCTGGCAGGTTTTGGCTTGGTGGCAGGCTGGATTGTATTTTGCGCCCTGCGCCTGAGCGTACCGTCACGCGTTGAGGCTCTACGGCGCTTGGATGAGAGCCACGCAAGCCGAAAAGGCGTCGCCAGCGCGCTCGACGATCAGCTTTTGCCCAATGAACCGATCGCAACCGGCATATTCGAAGAGCACAAGCGACGGTTGGCCGCGCTTATCAGCGGGTTACGGGTGCGCTATCCCAAACTGGATTTGGCGCGGCAAGATCCTTTTGCTGTGCGCGCTGCGATTGTTTTGTCGCTGGTGGCCACGGCATTTTTGGCGGGCAATGAACGT
>JAYVYB010000309.1:0-1533 GCA_043784625.1 Methylovirgula sp. | reverse complement strand
GGGAAGCCGCATCACCTTTTCCGGCGTGGGTAAGACTGCGCGCGAAATTGACTATGCGCTTGATCAGGACATTTTGTGTTTCAACGTGGAATCTGAGCCTGAGCTTGCCGTTCTCAACGCGCGCGCCAAGCTGAAGGGCAAAGTTGCGCCGATTTCGATCCGCGTAAATCCAGATGTGGACGCCAAGACCCACGCCAAGATTGCCACCGGCAAATCCGAGAATAAATTCGGCATACCTATTTCGCGGGCGCGGGCGGTTTATGGTTTGGCCTCCGCCATGGCCAACATCAAAGTCAGCGGTGTGGATATGCATATCGGTTCGCAAATCACTGATTTGCAGCCTTTCGACGACGCATTCGCGCTGTTGGCGAGCTTTGTGCTGGAGCTGCGCAGCGATGGCCATGTGATTGATCACCTTGATCTGGGCGGCGGGCTGGGCATTCCATATAAAGACAATAACGAGTCGCCACCGCACCCGGATGCCTATGCCGCCATTGTGGCCAAGCATACTGCAAGTTTGGGCTGCAAGCTGGTGTTTGAGCCGGGGCGGCTTCTGGTCGGCAATGCCGGGATTTTGGTGACGGAAGTGATCTACGTCAAAAGCGGCGAGAACAAGAGTTTTGTGATTGTCGATGCGGCGATGAATGATCTCATCAGGCCAACGCTTTATGAAGCCTATCACGATGTAAAACCCGTTCAACCGCGCGCGGGCGCGCCGCATATGATAGCGGATGTCGTCGGGCCGGTGTGTGAAACAGGAGACTATCTGGCGCAGGATCGCGATATGGCAGAGGTGAAGCCTGGCGATCTGCTGGCGGTGATGTCTGCCGGAGCCTATGGTGCGGCACAGTCCGGCACCTACAATTCGCGGCTGCTGGTTCCTGAGGTGTTGGTCAGCGGGGCGGATTTCGCTGTGGTGCGGCCACGGGGTACTTACGACGCGTTGATTGCGCTTGATCATGTGCCGGAGTGGCTGGCGAAATAACATCCTTAAAAAACCAAAGTTTTGCTGCTAACGTACCTGTCATCGGGAGTTAGGTTTTGCAGAAACGCTTCGAAAAGCTAATTGCGCGCGCAAGGTTTGTGCTGTTTTTGGAACGGCTCTGGCCGGTTGCTGCGGCTTTAGCGTGTCTGGTCGGTTTGTTTTTGACACTGTCCTTTGCCGGGCTTTGGTTGGTGTTGCCGCCATTTGCGCGCCTGCTCGGACTGGCGGGTTTTTGTTTGGTGGCGGGCTGGATTGTATTTCGGGCGCTGCGCCTAAGCGTACCGTCACGCGTTGAGGCTCTACGGCGTTTGGATGAGAGCCACGCAAGCCGAAAAGGCGTCGCCAGCGCGCTCGACGATCAGCTTTTGCCCAATGAACCGATCGCAACCGGCATATTCGAGGAGCACAAGCGGCGGTTGGCCGCGCTTATCAGCGGGTTACGCGTGCGGTATCCCAAACTGGATTTGGCGCGGCAAGATCCTTTTGCTGTGCGCGCTGCGATTGTTTTGTCGCTGGTGGCCACGGCATTTTTGGCGGGCAATGAACGT
>JAYVYB010000308.1:0-6648 GCA_043784625.1 Methylovirgula sp. | reverse complement strand
AGGCTCTCGTGGTAGCGGCGGTGGTTATAGTGGGTGATGAAAGCCGCGACCTGTGCTTCAAGATCGCCGGGCAGATAATAGTGCTCCAGCAGAATTCGGCTTTTGAGCGTCTGGTGCCAGCGCTCGATCTTGCCTTGAGTTTGCGGATGATAGGGTGCTCCGCGCACATGGCTCATGTCCTGACGGCAGAGCCAATGTGCCAATTCTCCGGAGACATAGCTGGCCCCATTGTCTGACAGTAGGCGGGGCTTATGCAGGACATGCGCCTGGTCGCAGCCTGAAGCCGTAAGCGCAAGTTCCAACGTATCGGTAACGTCAGAGGCTTTCATCGTTGTGCAGAGCTTCCATGCGATAATGTAACGCGAATAATCATCCAGCACGGTTGAGAGATAATACCAGCCCCAACCGATGATCTTGAACAGCCCGACTCGGCAAGATTGTTGCGCCTCTATCGAGCTTGGGCTCAAACCGAGGCACTAAGCTGGTTCCGAATTCACGGCGCGGCGATAGGCTGGAAGCGGCGTTGCGAGGTTGCGTGGGGTTTGGCGTCGCCGGGTCGGGGAGCAAGGCAAACGGCACGGCACCCCACCCCCCCATCAAGGTACCTTCCAGCACCCCCCCCATCGATGGGAGGGCATTTGCGACCCCGCGATTCCTTCAAAATCTGAAAAAAAAATATCGTTTTGTCTTTGTATGCGGCTGGGCTGGGTGGCTTGGCAGGCTTGGCGCTGCTGGCTTTGGCGCTGCCCGCTTGGCCGATGCTTGGCGATGCTGGCTTCGACGCTGGCTTGGCTGTAAGCGCCTTATGGCTGTGCCAGCTTAGCTAAAGCTCGGCCAAGCTGTTTAACGCATCTTTGGCCGGGTAGCATGGAGGCCACGCCGATGATCTACAAAAGAGAGTGAAAAAGCGGTTCATTCACCCAAGCGGCGCGACCAGGCAGTTTAAGCCGGGTGTTGCTTTTGCCGTGCTATCTGGTCTGCACTTAGGGTAAGATTCGCTCTTTGTCCACTTTGTCCATGTTGTCCATGGGTAGTATACAATTAAATAAAAAAACTCACATGAACGAAATTTTAGACTCTCTCTATATTTACATACATGGTTCTCTATACTACCAATGGACAACATGGCCAAAGTGGACAAATTGCATTTCAACAAAGAAAACGTACCAGACCAAAGGTTGACACGTTTACTTCTATAAACCGGCAAAGGAAACTTTACGCGGCCCGGCTCCGCCCCGGCCCTGAGTAAACTTCCTCCCAAACCTTCCAAGATTTGCCGTCAATTGACTCTAGCCAGCCGTAGCCCTCCAAATCTGCTAGCGCCAAAAACAGATCGTCTTTGCGCTGGAGGTAGCCCCTAAATTTTCGGTAACACTCTCTTAGAGTAAGGACATCGCGTTCGACAAGAGGCAGAGTCTTTATCCAGCGGGCCAGCTTTTTGACCTCATCCAAACGGCCTGAGCGTTCCGCCCCGGCATAGGTCTGCTTCGCGTTAGCCAGGTGGAAGTCCTTAACAATTCGCCAGGCCCGGTTCATAACCTCGGCACTGATTTCTAGGCGCGGCGGCGACGAAGTATCCCCCCCGGCAACGGCGATATACAGCCCCTCATTAAAAGCCCAATCTATTAGGTGCAGGGAGAGAGCCGTCCGCGCCAATAGACCCGGCATCTTACTTATGAAACCTCGCTCGGCTTCACTTTCGGCTTGTGGCAGGCCAACGGCCCGGGTCCAGGCGTCGGCTTCGCGCCACCACTCCGATGCTGCAAAAGAAAGCTTGAAAGTCATCTGGCCGTGCGTCTTCACAATGTTCAAAAGTAGGTTGCAGGCTTCCCTATACCCAACGGCATGGGGCATATATAAAGACTCGCGATTGCGATCCACGTAAGGCTCCCCCGCAAGGCAGACTAGGAATCTTTGCGCAAATCCATCGCCCGATAGCCCCTGTATCAACGGTGCCAGCACAGCCGGTTGTATTGTGCCTAAAATCGATAAATGGGTTCGATCTACAGCAATCGGATCGCTGTTTTTGCGGTCGATTCTAATCATTCGGCCATCGTAAGCGCTCAAGTAGGTCGCGCTGTCCTTTGAAGCACCGCCCCGGCCCGAATGATATCTGTCGATATTCCCAAACATGGCGGCAAGCTCATCAACCACCATGATCAAGCCTTCAGTGGTCTGCATAAACACCGCGGCCAAGGCCTCAGTGGTGGCGTCTTGAACGAGGCGGCGGCGGATTATAACCTTGTCTGGAATGCGTGGTGGCATGTCGGCAGCGTCGTCTTCCGAAGTTTCTATCGGCTCTTTGGCTGCGTCTTTAGAAGGCTTCGCTGGTTTGACTTTTAAAGTCCGCTGAGCCATAGCCTCTTGTTCATTTGCAATATCCAGCGCCTTTGCATTCTCTACGGCCCAGGTCCGCTCAGCGACTTCCAGTGGTGCTATTGCCGCGTTCAGGATAGGCGACTTAGCCGATCTGGACCGGCCCACTATCATCGCATAAATGGACGTGTGAGCAGTAAAGGTGCCATCCCCCAAAACGTCCAGGGTTATACCCATGGGGACCATGACCGACATCGCAACCAAATGGGAGAAGCATGCAACGGATTGGCCTACACATAGCCTGTCGCCAACGTGCGTCGCATATTGTTCCAGGTCATCCGGCAGGGTTCCGGCAGGCCATTTTGGTGGATCTAAACTGAGGTCTTTTAACGCTAACACGTCTGTATAAGGCTTTTTTTTCAGAGCTTTGGGAGGTGCATCGTCAGGATCTGTAACCGATCCAAAATGCCCGGCCCGACCAACACGAGTCGAATAACCCCGGCTCAGCGTGCGCTTTTTATCGTAGCGCTCGATAATTCCGGGTATTTCAGCCAAAACATTTTCGTCTGTGGTTCCCATTTCGGACATTAAGTCTTGTGCTATCTCACCAGCCCTCTCTATTGACACGTTATAGTCACCAAATATATTCGAATGACTCGTCCAAAAAACCCGGCGCGTGCCGCTGGCTCCAAATTCGCCCGCGTCCACTTTGCGTTGCAAAATGCCACGCAACAACTCAGTGCACTCTTTTATGCCCGCCGCCGAATCTTCTTCATCCGGGAACAATGCATAGGCATCTGTTGACCCGATGAAAGATACAGCGGCGGTGTTGGCCGCCAAAACATAGTCCGGCACGGCAACTTCATCGACGCCCGGAACCACACCCCACCGTTCCGCGATAAAGTCCATTTCAATTGATGGGTTAGACGTGTAAATAAGCTGATTAGAAGTCCAGATGCCGGCATCGATCTTGGCTTCACAGCCCTTAACCCATGCCTGCATACCGGATTTCGTAACCGGCGAACCGGACCAAAAATATAGTCTCAATCTGGCCTTGCCCGACTCCTTGCTATGCGTGTTTGTCACGTTAAACACGCAGCGGACGTCGCGGAATTCAACCGGCAGGGATTCTCTGGCCATGGCCGCCAGGTCGGGAATATCGATAACCGGATCGAAAATATGTGGATCGATTTCGCAGGCGTCCAGATCAAACGGAATCCAATGCCGGGGCGTTTCAGGGAAGTTTGCCCGGTCTCTTGCGGTATGGTTCTTGTCGATTCCGGCGGCTGGCTCTCCCCAAACGATGGCAGTCTTTCGGTCTGTCGATGCGGCTTTAAGATGCATAAACACATCATCGACGCCATTTACCGAAACTTCGCTTACAGAGAAGTATTTTGCGTCCTGATACGATCCGGTTTCACGGCAACGGTTAGTCGTGGCGTCGAACTCGATGCTTTTGCACAGGTTCGGACCTTTTGAGGTGAGAAGGGTGATGGAGTCCGTCATTTCCGCACCTCAAACGTGGTAAGAAGTGCAGGAACGACACATTGCAGGCGGAATTTCGTCTTATGCTTACTTGAATTGTAAATTACATTCATTGGGTAAACCCTTGATATGCCACCGGTTCCGAGCAAGGAATCCGGTGGCGACAGGTGTAAGAGATTAGGCGGCCTTGGTCTTGCGTTGAAAATCCTTTCGTTTGATCGGTGCTTTTGCAGCCGTTGCATCCTGAAGCTTTTTTCGAGCAAAAATCAGCGCCGCTTGAAAATCCAGTATGTCTTCGCCGCCCTTGTCGAGCAGATGGGCGACCCAATCCCTATGCAGACTCTCCCAGGTCAGGTAATAGGTGCCGTTAAACTTCTCGACTCCGTAAGAAGTTACAGCCCAGGATCGGCCAAGCCAGTAAATCGGAGTCGAGATTGTTTCCGAGAGCGTCCGGCAACGGCCCTCTGAAATAAACTCAGCAATTCGTGTTTCATCGGTTGGATCGATCATGGCTTGACCTCCGTCTTTGGCAGGGACGCTGCCCAGGACAATGCATCTTCGTGGGCTATCAATGATTTGCGGCCAACTTTGGTTAGTCTGAGTCTGCCAAGTTTGATCTGTGCATATATTGTGGTGATTCCGACTCGAAAGATTTCGGAAAACTGTGCGATTTCATAGAAGTGTGGTGTCATGTTTTGGGTCCGTTAGGGTGCGTGCGTTATTGCCCGCGTTCGCAATATGCCGCAGACTAAAACCCCATTCCATGTCCTCATTAAAACACGATTTGAGATGGACACTTACGCCAGCGCCTGACGATGCGCGTCACACGGCTACGATCCATAAGGTTCACCTTATACAATTCGCCAACCTCCCTAAGAAGACTTCCAAACTTCCCAGGTGCATCGCCCAAGTTTATGGCTGGTTTGACGGATGTTATGCCTTTCACGATACTGCAGAGGTCCAGTACAATAAGATCCGCTTCGCCATTATCGGCTTTGCCGGCGGGCAACTTAGGCCGGTTTATGAGCGCCTGAAGCGATTCAGTGCTGCCATCGACGTGACGCGACAGATGCCAGGACATGGGCTTTTCGGGAGATCCCTTTCGGGGTTTGCCAGCGGCCTCACGCTGCCGGGCATTTAGCATCGCCTTGGCTTCGCGTCGCAGTTCGAACGGAGAAGAACCGATAACATTTTCTGGAAAGTCAATGGCATAGCTTTCAAATTTCTGCCAGTTTCTGATTGATTCATCCAACCGCACAGCAATCTTGTTGATAAGCCTCAATCGGTGCGGCTCTGGCAGGCCCGGTTTGCCCGGCAAGGCCTGCAAAATCATTGTAAGCGCTTCCAGTCTGTATTTCATTTTTCTGGCTCACAGAACTCTGCCCACGCGGCCATTAGAACGCGCCGTTTGTCTAAAGCATCACCGCGCCGGTAGGCCGATTCCACGGCATTTCCGACGCTATGAGCAAGTGCCGCTTCGGCAATTTCTCTTGGCGTGTCCGTCATTTCACCGGCCCAATCGCGGAACGTCGATCTAAAGCCATGCGCTGTAAGGTCAGAACGGTTCAAGCGCCGTAGAAGCATCAGGAATGCCATGTTGCTCATAGGCCTGCCAATCCTAGAGCCGGGGAAAACATAGGCACCAGAGACGCCCTCAGCGCGATATAGCGTCATTTGGTTCAAAATAATCATTGCTCTGTCGTTTAGCGGCACCCGATGTTCCTTTTTGCCCTTCATCCGATTTGCCGGTATGGTCCAGACCTTCGTTTCTAGGTCGACTTCACTCCAAACGGCTATTAGCGCTTCGCTTGTCCGGGCGGCAGTGAGAATCGCAAATTCCAGCGCCCTCGCTGCTATGCCGGACTGGCTGCGTAGCTTCGCCAAAAAGGATTTCATTTCATTGAACGGCAAAGCCGCATGGTGGACCACGTTTGAAACATCGCTTTTTGCCGGTAGCATCAACTCCAGATGGCCTTTCCATGTTGCAGGGTTTGTACCATCGCGCCAGCCTCTTGCTTTGGCGTAGTCCAATATGGCTTCGATCCGGCCCCGCACACGGCCTGCAGTTTCCGATTTTTCGGTCCAGATGGGCTTAAGAATTTTCAAGATGTGCTCGGTCTCGATGGCCGCTGAAGGCAATTCCCCAATGAAAGGGAAGGCGTACGTCTCTAAGGTGGCCTGCCACTGGCCAGCGTGCTTTGATGACTTCCACCCTGCCTTGTGGCTATCGATGTAAAGACCGGCACAGATTCGAAAGGTCTTCGCGTCCGCTGATAGGTTTTTGGAGGCCCGCGTCGATGCGATTGGATCGATACCCGCGTAAATCTGCCGCCTTATAGAGTCTGTTTTCTTGCGAGCATCGGCCAAAGATAGGACTCCTGTGCCGCCCAATCCCATTTCTCTCAGCTTGCCCGCCGTGCGATACCTCAAAACCCAAGATTTCGCGCCTGATTTGGAAATTTGCAGATACAAGCCATTGCCATCGCAGAGATAACCGGGTTTGCACGCGGCCTTCACACCTAAAACCGTCAATCTGCCAGCGGTTCCAGCCATTCCCAAAATTCCCTACCCATACTCCTACCCATACCTAGTAGCATGGCTGTAGACGAATAGCAAGGAAAGCCCGCGAAGGCCGACAAAGGCTAAGCTCTTGAATTATCTTGCCTAAGTGAAGAACAGCGAACGGGAAAAAACGTGCAAAAACAAGGAATTGGCGGAGACAAAGTCCGTCTTACTATTCTAAATTCTGGAATTATTTCAACGCTAAAAAATCGCTCTACCTAATTCACCCCACCATTCACCCACCCATTGTGCAAGTTTCGCCAATAATTCAGCGCCGAACTGTTA
>JAYVYB010000307.1:0-7782 GCA_043784625.1 Methylovirgula sp. | reverse complement strand
GTGCGCGGCGTGCGCGAGCAGGACATCACCGCGTTGCCGGGGATTTCAGCCAACATTAAGCAAGGCGCTTTGGCAGGGTTCGACGCCTCCGAAGGGCTCGTGATCGGGCAAAAGCTGGCCGAGTCGCTCGGCGTGCAGATTGGTGACAAGATCAAGCTGCAAACCGATAAGGGCGCTGAAACCGCCTTTGGCAATGCGCCGCGCATTAAATCCTATGAGGTGAAGGCAATTTTTCAAATTGGTATGGCCGAATTTGACTCCATTCTGGTCTACATGCCGCTTGCGGAGGCGCAGCTTTACTTCGGCAAAGATGATCAGGCGACCGTCATCCAAACCTATGTCGAAAACCCCGAGGACATGGACACCGTCCGGCTTAAAATTGATCAGGTTGTTGGCCGCCCGATGATAGAGTCGGATTGGCGTACCCGTAACCGTAGTTTCTTTGACGCGCTCGCCGTGCAGCGCATTGTGGTTTTTGTGGTGCTGTCGCTGATCATTTTGGTTGCAAGTTTTGGTATCATCTCCGGCCTGACCATGTTGGTCAAAGACAAGGCCCATGGCGTCGCGATTTTGCGCACCATTGGTGCCACCCGTATTGCCATTTTGCGGGTGTTTCTGATTACGGGATTGTCCATCGGAATTTCCGGAACCGTTTTGGGAACGTTGTTCGGGCTCATCGTTGCTAAAAATCTCGAAGCGATTTTGCAAGGGCTGAGCAAACTGTTCGGAGCCAATCTGTTCCCGTCCGATCTCTATCTGGTATCGCGCCTCCGCCCTGAGATTGCGGCGCATGATGTGTTGGTCATTGTCGCGCTGGCATTTGCGCTTTCTCTGGCTGTAACCATCTATCCGGCGTGGATGGCGGCTAGGCTGGACCCTGTTGAGGCGCTACGCCGATGAGTGATGAAGTGCCTGCTCTCTACCTTGATAAGGTGCAGCGTGTTTACAGCCAGGGCGACAGCCATTTGGCCATTCTTCAGCAGGCGGATTTGGCACTATGGGCGGGCCAGTCCGTGGCTTTGGTGGCACCTTCGGGCGCGGGTAAATCCACGCTGCTGCACTTGGCTGGATTGCTTGAGCGTCCTGATGCTGGAGAAATCTACATCAACGGCACCCCGACGGCGCATATGGACGACCAAGGCCGCACCACTTTGCGCCGCTTGCATATCGGCTTTGTCTATCAGTTTCACCATCTCCTGCCCGAATTTACCGCGCAGGAAAATGTCATGCTGCCGCAAATGATCAAGGGGCTGTCAAAAGCCGAGGCGCGCACTCGTGCCGATGAGCTTTTGAGCTATCTTGGCTTGCAGGCGCGCGTGTTGCACCGGCCAAAGGAATTGTCGGGCGGCGAACAGCAGCGCGTTGCCATTGCACGCGCGGTGGCCAATGCGCCGCATATTTTGCTTGCAGATGAGCCAACAGGCAATCTTGACCCGAAAACCGCCGATCATGTGTTCGGAATTTTCACGGCGCTGGTCAAAGCAACCGGATTGGCGGCGCTTATCGCCACCCACAATATGGAACTTGCGGCGAAAATGGACCGCCGCGTTACTTTGCGCGACGGCCTAATCGTTGAAATGCCGTAGGGCTTTGCGGGCATAGAGCTCGCACTAAGCGGCGAACCTTACATAAAGCGGTCGATTATGCGGCCAAACGGGCCGGTCAGGTGCAGCGGCGCGTCAATAACCGCATAGCACAAGCAATCTTCGCCCTTCTCGACGATAGGATGATGATCGAGCTCAGAATCTGCAATAGCGATATCGCCCTTGGAGTAACGACCGATTTTATCATAAAAGCTGCCTTTAAGCACAAGCGTGCATTCGCCACCTTCATGAGTATGCGATGGAATGCCGTGGCCGGACTTGATGAGATACAAGTTCGCCTCGATGCCATCCTGCTTGAAAAGAGTATACTCTTTCAGGCCGGGCATGCGGCGACGCCACTTGATGTCTGCCAAATCCATACCCAAAAACGTGTGCAAGGGCTCTGGCATAAACGTTTGGGCCGGACTGCGTAAAACCGGAGCTTCGCGGCTGGCGAATATGTTTTTGAGGCATCCGTCTCTGTCAGACAGGGGAAGTGGAGCGCACGACTCAATCGCCTGAGCGCCCAAACTTTCGAGACAAGACACATAGTTCCGGCTCTCCTGCCGGATTGCCAAATGCGCCGATACCAAAACGTGCATAGGCAACGACAGCTGGCCGGCAGCATAACGCGCGAAAAGTTCGTCGAGTTTCTCGTTTGAAGCAGGTAAATTCATCATGGGTCTCTAATCACCGGTCCTGATTATTATAACATTCTGATATGCTTACGCCGCTATTTCAAGATTGGATTATTCGACCGGTTTAGCCTACATTCTTCTATATACCATCTTAGCCGAAAGCGCTCCATGTCCCGCGGATTAATCAACAGCGCAGTCTCCAGTTTGGTGGAAATTGAAGCCGGCGGCTTAACAAAACATGAGCGGAGCATCGTTTCTGCGCAAGCGGCGCACGTTAGCGTCTTCAACGACGGTGAGCCGAGGCCGTTTTTAAATCTTTGCGCCAATAATTATCTGGGGCTGGCGAATCATCCTCGCCTGATTGCAGCTGCCAAGGCGGCGCTAGAAACTCACGGCTTTGGCATGGCTTCAGTGCGGTTCATTTGCGGCACGCAGGATTTGCATCTGGCATTGGAAAAAAAGCTCGCCGCCTATTTGAAAATGGACGACGCAATTCTGTTTTCATCCTGTTTCGATGCCAATGGCGGCGTTTTCGAAGTTTTGCTCGGCGCGGAAGATGCTGTGATTTCCGACGCCTTAAACCACGCCTCGATCATCGATGGCATCCGGCTTTGCAAGGCGCAGCGCTTCCGTTACGCCAATAATGATATGGCCGAACTGGAAGCTCAATTGATTGCGGCCCAGAGTGCCCGTTACCGCCTGGTGGTTACCGACGGCGTGTTTTCCATGGATGGCATTATTGCCAACCTTCCCGCCATTTGCGATTTGGCCGAAAAGTACGACGCAATGGTTCTCGTCGATGACAGCCATGCCATTGGCTTCATGGGAGCGCGCGGGGCAGGGACGCCAGAGCACTTGGGCGTGGAAGGCCGCGTGCAATTGCTGACCGGAACCTTTGGCAAGGCAATGGGCGGGGCCTCCGGCGGCTATGTGGCAGGTCCAAAACCAATTATAGATTTGTTGCGGCAGCGGGCACGGCCTTATTTGTTTTCCAATGCCTTGGCGCCCGCCATCGTGGCTGCCACCATCGAAGTTATTGACATGCTGCTCGAAAGCGGCGATTTGCGCACCAAGCTGCGCGCAAATGCGCGCAAATTTCGCGCCGGACTGGAAGCGCTTGGCTACACTCTGGTGCCGGGAGAGCACCCGATCGCGCCTGTGATGCTCGGAGACGCGGTTAAGGCCAGCGCACTGGCGTCTGCATTGGCGCAAGAGGGGCTGTATGTCACGGCATTTTCATTTCCGGTGGTGCCACACGGCAAGGCGCGTATCCGCACGCAGATGAATGCGGCGCTCAACGACGCTGACATTGCTTTCGCCTTAGCGGCGTTCGCAAAAGCAGGCCGCAAACTCAACATTATCGCTTGAAAGACAAATCATGAAATCCTTGGTTAAAGCCAAATCCGAGCGCGGCTTATGGTTGCAGGATACGCCGCGCCCGAGTTTCGGGCCCAACGATGTGCTGATTAAAATTCGCAAAACTGCGATTTGCGGCACGGATTTGCACATCTTCAATTGGGATAAGTGGGCACAGGCAACAATCCCTGTGCCCATGGTGGTGGGGCACGAATATGTCGGCACCATCGCTGAGCTTGGCTCTGAAGTGAAAAATTTCAAGATCGGCGATCGCGTTTCCGGCGAGGGACATATCGTTTGTGGCCACTGCCGAAATTGCCGCGCAGGGCGGGGCCACTTATGCCGCAATACGCTTGGCGTGGGCGTCAATCGCCCCGGCGCATTTGGCGAATATCTCTGCCTGCCTGCCAGCAACGCCTATCCAATTCCTGACAGCATTTCTGACGACGTCGCCTCTATTCTCGATCCGCTCGGCAATGCGGTGCACACCGCCTTGTCGTTTGATTTGATCGGAGAAGATGTGCTCATCACCGGCGCGGGACCGATTGGCCTGATGGCGGTGGCAATTGCCCGCTTTGTTGGCGCGCGCACCATCGTCATTACCGACGTCAACGAATATCGCCTGTCTTTTGCCAAGCAAATGGGTGCGACCCGCGCGGTGCGCGCAGATAAAGAAGACCTAAAAACCGTGATGGGCGAACTCGGCATGAAAGAGGGCTTCGACGTCGGCTTGGAAATGTCCGGCAATCCCAGCGCGCTTCGCTCGATGATTTCGAGCATGAATCATGGCGGCAAGATTGCCTTGCTCGGTATTTTGACCGATCAGGCTGCGATCAATTGGAACGAAGTGATTTTCAAGAGCCTCACCCTCAAAGGCATTTATGGCCGCGAAATGTACGAAACCTGGTATAAAATGCTGGCGATGTTGCAATCGGGGCTGGATGTGACGCCGGTTATCACCCATCGCATCGGTTTTAGCGAATTCGAGCAAGGTTTTACCGCGCTCAACGCCGGACAGGCCTGCAAGGTGGTTATGGATATGGCGGGTTAAAACCTCGCCCGCGCCGCTTTCACCTCTTCGCCGATGAAATCCACAATGGTGCGAATGCGCAGCAAATCATGCGAATCTGCGTGGGTCACAATCCAATAGGCGCGGGTGAAACTGTGTTCGGGCATTAGCTTGACCAGATTTGCGTCATCGCTTGCGGTGTAATCATGCAAAATGCCGATACCCGCGCCCGCTTTCACCGCCTCGAGCTGTCCTAAAGCCGATGCACATTCAAACCGGCGGAAGCTGGGCCCGAACAATTCCGGCATGAAATTCAGCTCCGCCGAAAACAAAAGGTCTGGCACATAGGTGATCAGGCGGTGGCTTTTCAGCTCTTCGAGATTGGCAGGTGTGCCATGCAGCGAGAGATAGTCCCGTGAGCCATAAAAATGCAGCGCATAATTCGTCAGTTTCTTGACGCGCAGTCGGCCTTCTTCCGGCGCATTGATGACCACGGCAATATCCGCCTCGCGCTTTGAAACCGAAACAGCGCGCGGAATTGACACAAGCTGAATGGTCAGGTCCGGAAATTGCGCGTTAAGCTTGGCGAGCCGCGAACTCAGGAACAAGGTGCCGAACCCATCCGGCGCGGCAATACGCACCACGCCGGATAATGCCAGATTGGCGTCGCCGATGGTATTTTGGGCGGAAACCGCAGCGGTTTCGATGGTCTCGGCGCTTTGCAGCAGCCGCGTTCCCGCGTCGGTGAGGGTTGTGCCTTGCGGGCGGCGCTCAAACAATTGCGCCTTGAGGGCGGTTTCCAGTCCCGTGATGCGGCGCGAAACCGTGGCATGGTCAGTCTTGAGCCGGGAGGCGGCAAGCGTCAACGTGCCTGCGCGCGCAACCGCCAAAAAGAACCGCAAATCATCCCAGTCGAACGCCATACGTACCTCTATTTATGCACAACAATGGCGCGATATTGCGCATATTCGTGCATAAATAACAATGCTAAAATTTTTTGCAGAAATTGAAAACGGGAGAGATACATGGTCAAGGAACTCACACACTATATCGGCGGCAAGCATATCAAGGGTACTTCTGGCCGCTTTACTGATGCCTTTCAGCCGATGACCGGCGACATCATCAGCAAAGTGCCGCTGGCCTCCAAGGCCGAAGTGCGCACCTGCGTTGAAAACGCTCTCGCCGCTCAGCCCGCTTGGGCCGCAACCAACCCGCAGCGCCGCGCCCGCGTGTTCATGAATTATCTCGGCCTTATTGCCAAGCACAATGACGAACTGGCGGAAATGCTGGCCCGCGAACATGGCAAAACCATTCCCGACGCCAAGGGCGACATCCAGCGCGGCGTGGAAGTGCTGGAATTCTGCGTTGGCATCCCGCACCTGATGAAGGGCGAATATACCGACAATGCCGGCCCGGCCATTGACACCTATTCCATGCGCCAGAGCCTCGGCGTTGTTGCCGGTATCACCCCGTTTAACTTTCCGGCAATGATCCCGCTGTGGAAAGCCGGCCCGGCCATTGCCTGTGGCAATGCTTTCATTTTGAAGCCCTCGGAGCGGGATATTTCTGTGCCGTTGCGTCTGGCAGAACTGTTTATTGAGGCCGGTGGCCCTCCCGGCATTTTCAATGTTATCAATGGCGACAAGGAAGCGGTTGATGCTTTGCTTGATGACTCAGACGTAAAAGCCATTGGCTTTGTCGGCTCGACCCCCATCGCCGAATATATTTATGCCCGCGGCTGCGCCAACGGCAAACGCGTCCAATGCTTTGGCGGTGCGAAAAACCACATGGTCATTATGCCGGATGCCGACATGGACCAGACCGTCGATGCGCTCATTGGTGCCGGTTATGGCTCGGCAGGCGAGCGCTGCATGGCGATTTCGGTTGCTGTTCCCGTTGGCGAAGGCACAGCCAATGCCTTGATGAAAAAGCTTATCCCGCGCGTTGAAGCCCTAAAAATTGGCCCGTCCACAGACATGAAGGCCGACTATGGCCCTGTGGTGACCAAGGCGGCGCTCGAAAAAATCCAGGGCTATGTCGAAACCGGAATCAAGGAAGGCGCAAACCTCGTTGTTGATGGCCGCGGCTTCAAAATGCAAGGTTATGAAAACGGCTTCTACATGGGCGGCTGCCTGTTCGACAATGTCACCAAAGACATGACGATTTACAAAGAAGAAATCTTCGGGCCGGTGTTGTCTATCTTGCGCGCCAAAACCTACAAAGAAGCGCTTGATCTGTGCAACGACCACGAATATGGCAACGGCGTCGCTATTTTCACCCGCGATGGCGATACGGCGCGTGACTTTGCCTCCAAGGTGCAGGTCGGCATGATCGGCATTAACGTGCCAATTCCTGTGCCGATTGCGTACTACACCTTCGGTGGCTGGAAGCGCTCCAGCTTTGGGGATTTGAACCAGCACGGCCCGGATTCAATCCGCTTTTACACCAAAACCAAAACCATCACCTCGCGCTGGCCATCCGGCACCAAGGAAGGTTCCGAGTTCAGCATCCCAACCATGAGCTAAGCTTTTAGCTTTTCAGATTAAGCCCTCATCCTGAGGGATTTTCTTGAGAAATCTCAAGAAAATCCCTCAGGATGAGGGCTTTTTGTTTGTGCCACTCCGCGCCTCATCCAGAGGAGCCAGCTTGCTGGCGTCTCGAAGGATGCAGGACGAGGAATAAGGCGGGATTTTCAATTTCCCCATTGACTTAACCAGTTCAAACCCGCACTTTAGCGCCATGAAACGCGCAATTCTTTGCACTTGCTCCATTATTATCAGCTAGCGTCAATCGCTGGTTGGAGCCGTTTTGTCTTACGCATAACGTCCCTGCCCAGCGGTCAGGGATTTTTTTATGGTTTTGAAGCTCTACAACACGCTCACCCGCTCGAAGGATGTGTTTACACCCATCGACGCTAACAACGTGCGCATGTATGTCTGCGGGCCGACGGTCTATGACTTCGCCCATATCGGCAATGCCCGCCCGGTCATCGTGTTTGACGTGTTGTTCCGGCTGCTGCGTCATGTCTATGGCGAGAAACACGTTACCTATGTCCGCAACATCACTGACGTGGATGACAAGATCAACGCCCGCGCCCTGCGCGATTTTCCTGATTTGCCGCTGAATGACGCCATAGCCAAGGTAACCTCGGCCACAGCCGCGCAGTTTCATCAAGATGTGGCGGCGCTTGGCTGCT
>JAYVYB010000306.1:0-6331 GCA_043784625.1 Methylovirgula sp. | reverse complement strand
CCCAATCATCAAGGATGAGCAGGAGAATTTATCAAGACGTCATTGGTTAAAATTTGTGATGTCGCACTTTAGCCGTTATGGTTGAAATATTGGTTTTAGAATTCAAGTCGGGGTAATGCTTGAACAATAATCTTGGGCTGCAAGCCAAGTTTTGAGACGCCAAAAGCCCGGTGGCATCATCTAGAGTCCAACAGAGCTGGTTGCGAGCACCTGACAAAATTTTCCCCGTTCCGAAGAAAGCCTAGCTGCGGAAGTTTTTAATTCTTCCACTTGGATCTGGTGGCGAAAGTTGTTTTTTTATTTTCAGGCAGGAATTCAATAGGAATAGTTTCCTATGTATTATAATACCTTTATTAAATGTTGCAACTGAGTGCATCTGCCGAAAATGAAAGCTGTAGTTTTTCATACTGCAATTTGGGGTGGCGAACGCTTTTTGCCTGTCAATATGCACGACTCCGAAGGCCTGATTAGTACCTGATTTTCACTTTGGGATAAAAGCGATTTTGAAATGGGATGCTTTAATGCTCATTTTTAAAACAAAATGTGCAATGTTTGTTGGGGGGTAGGAATAGAAAATTAGCCTTTTTCGTAAAGTGGCCTCGGATCCCACTTTTTTGAGAGTTTCTTTAGAGTAAATTTTCTTTGATATATCAGTATTTTAATTTTTATTTTTTGCTTTTTTCGCTCTGTCTTTCGTTCTGTCTTAAGATAGTATTTCGAGGGCTATTTGTCCTCTCTGAGACAGCTTTTTAGCCGGTTTGCGACAGTTTTGGACAGTTGTACCTCACTTATTTGTCCCTATTTTAACTGTTTTTGGGAATCGAGAGGTGGTCTGGGAAATCTGAACAGCCGGGGTAAGTGGGATTTCTGCTCGAAAGCGGCGTGAACCTCCATCAAACGATATCACTATCATAGCCATCGGCAACTCACCGCCCACCTCTATGATTTCACCGATGCCTTAGATCATTGAGCGCGCTTGAGCGCTGAAAAGTGTCGTTGTCCCAGACTTGGCGATAAATCAGTGCTCGAGATTAGATCATTATTTCGGCATCCAAAGCTTCACCGGCTTGTCCCGCTCCAGCACAAAAAATTGATTGACATCAATTTTCTGCCATTCCCCCTCGAGGCCATCGGGCCAGATGACTCGAACTTCAGTGTGTGTCTGCTCGCCAAGTCCAAAATGTATCCAGCCCAGCCGTCCGCTGGCGTGACCGCCACCAATGGTTATCTCCTGCCGCATCACCACAGAACCGTGGCGGACCTCGACCCAAGACCCGATGCCATCACGGTTTGGTCCCACCTGCTGCAATTTAAACTGCACCCAATGCCCGGCATTGGTGCTCGTGTTCCGCCAGATTTGCGCGTCTTGCCAGCGGTTGACAACTACCAGATCTAGTTGACCATCAAGATTAAAGTCGACCAGAGCCGCTCCGCGCGAATTGGCAAAGCTGGCAATTCCGGCCTTGTCGCCTACTTCCACAAATTTGCCATCCGCCCCCTGAAGCAGCAGATTATTTGGGTCTTTCATAGCGAAGTCCGGCATTTTGGAGACATTGCCCTTTGCAATAAACAAATCGACCAAGCCGTCATTATTGACGTCGGCAAACTGCGCGTGCCATGCAGTGCTGGGGTGAATATCTCCTCCGGTGTAGGGGCGCTGCGCCGTAACGCCTCTGGCCAGAGCTACATCATTATATCCTGGCTCAAATTCACCCTCTGGCGCGGTATTTTCCAAAGTTTGCAACTTGTTATCGGCCATGCTGGTGAGGAAATAGGCCGGATAGCCGGTGGAGTTAACATCATAACTGGCAATGCCCATTCCCCAGATGCGCAGCGATTTCCAGCCCTCGGCCTCGGTGTAGAGCGAGGGCGCTTTGCTAGGCTTTACGTGCCAAAGCTGCTCCTGCCCGCCAACGTAATATTCGCGGTCATTTGAAACGCGAAGACTCGGCGTGCCTGACCGGTTCCAGTCGGTAAACAACATCGACAAAGGGCAAAAACTTGGCTTCAGCGCCAAAGGCGGCGCGAATTTGTGCAACTCTCTGCCATTTATCGCCATCGGGCGATGCAGCCAATTGTCGGTACAGGAGCCCCAAGGCGAAGTCTCCTCCTTACGGTTGATATAATTGCCGATGGCTAACGTCGGCCAATTCGCGCCGTGCTCCCATGTGGCGGCAAAAGCTGTTGACCAGGCGTCGCCGCCATTAAAGGCCCATCGCTTATTGGCGGGCTCGAAGCGGCAACCGCCCAAACCACGCATCAAAACATTTCCACCGACGCGGAGCAGAACAACGTCAACTTTGCCATCGCCGTCAATATCGATCGGATAGGCGCCGATGACATTTTCCAGTTCAAGCCCGCTTTTAAATGCTTTGAATTTTAACGCGCCGCCTCGTTTGCTCTGGTTCAGATAGAACTTGGCCTTTGAAGTGCCGCCCGCCAAGAGCAAATCAGGAAAGCCGTCGCCGTTGCAATCAAAAGTGGCAACGCCGCCGCCAACCATATATTGCCAATCACCGTTATAGACGCTGTGAACGCCAGCGGTGGCGGTTTCTTCTGTAAACGCGGGGATCACAACACTGGATTGCGCCAGTACCGTCGAACCTCCGGCGACAAGGCTGAATAGAGAAAATAGGCTAATCGTCACGCGCATCGGCTATTTTCCTTTAGGTAGGTCGATAACGAAGGCGCAAACGCTGCTCCATTTTTTGGGAGCGGGCATATATCACCAGACATTTTCTAAACCTTCGAAGTGTTTTCGCGTTTTGCGTGCCGCGCCTAATATTTTCCAGCTTAGGTTTTGGAGGTAACTTGAAAACCGACATATTTTGGCGACAGCTTTATTATGAAGCACGTCGTTAGAATTCAAGATAAATGCCCCTCTCAACATACCAAGGGCAGCGCTAATAATAACACGAGACGTCGCGCGCTGAATTCGATATTTGAGGCGCAAGAGGAGCCCAATAGCGGTCACGTCGATCCTCCCCTCACATATAATGATGAATACGGCGGTTCTCACGCAAGATCCGCCGTATTTGTTCAAGCGCTAACAACCAGCATCGCAATCTTGGCAATAACAAGTCCTCCAGCAATCATCAGATAGCCGCGCAGGGCCAGCATCCACAACTTGCTGGCAGTTGAAAGCTCCAGCGGACGTAGTTTTTCTAGCGGCGGCATACGCCAAACGTCGCGGTTCCAAACCGTTACAGGCGCTGCATCCTTTTTTGTAGGTTTAAACACACCTGCAAAAAAGGCGGCCATAATTGTAAGAAGTGAACCGCCTCCCAGAATAGAAAGGATTACAGCTTCATTCGTCTGATCCGGAAACATTACCGATGCCGTCAGAATAATCGAAAGCATGACCAGAACGGCAATCACCGCCCCGGTGAACAGATTGGCCTTCCGTCCATTTGCCCAAGGTCCCAATACTTCTTTATCATTGCAGAGCAGCAACAGGAACACCGTCGCACTGGGAAGAAGTACGCCTGCTAACGTCTGAACAGCATTGGTGAGCAATCCCAATGGAACACCGGGGGTCAGAACCAATACGGCCGCAATCACGATCAGGGCGCAATACACAATGTAAAAGCCCTTTGCCTCCGAGGGTTTACGATGCAGCGAGTGTTTGATCGAAAACACATCGCCTATTGCATAAGCCGTCGACAGCGAAACTGCCGATGCACCGATTAGGCTGGCGTCGATCAGAGCAATGGCGAACAGAACACCGGCAATTCTGCCTGAATGAACCTCCAGGCCTCTGGCAACGCCGGCCGCGTCGGTGAAATTGCCGAACCCTGCCTGTCCCGCAAAAGTTGCCGCAGCAAAAGCCATCATGGCGACGCCGCCAATAATAACGAGGACAATGCCAAGCCACAGATCGATGCGCTCGTAACGCATGAACCGCGGCGTAATCCTTTTGTCGATGATATAGCTTTGCTGAAAGAACAATTGCCACGGCGCAATGGTTGTTCCCACGATGGCGATGATCAGCAGCATGACTTCGCTGAGCTTGCCACCCTGAGGCAGTTGTGGAACTACGAGATCGCGCGCGATGTCGCCGTAAGGCGGATGCACCATCAGGAAGATTGGCACCAGCAGCAGGCTGCCAAACACCAGCACCATCGAGAACCGCTCAAATCGCCGGAAATTGCCGGTGCTAACTGCGGCCATGATCAATACAGCTGATGCAGCAACGCCCAATTCCTTGGAGACGCCAAGATAATCGAGGGCTAGAACAATGCCTATGAATTCGGTAACGATGGTCAGGGCATTGAGGATGAACAGGTCAATAACGCTGAAAGCACCCCAGAATTTGCCGAAACGTTCAAAGATCAGCCGGGCATGGCCGACGCCGGTGACGGCACCAAGGCGCAGAACCATCTCCTGATTGACGTAAAGAACCGGGATCAGCAATACAAGTGTCCAGAGCAGGGAGGTGCCGTAGTTCTGGCCGGCTTGAGTTAGAGTGCCGAAAGCGCCCGCATCATTATCGCCGACCATGACGATGAGGCCTGGGCCGAGGATCGCCAGCAAAGTCTGCAAACGATGCTTCCAATTCCTTCGAACGCCGGTGTCATGCTGGAGGATTGTGCCGAAAGCGCCGTGAATGTGGCCGATATGGGCCTCATCGAGAACGGCACTGTTGAGGTCTTTTGGTTTGATTTGAAGGGTCATGGCCTATGCTCCTTGCCGATACCGGAGGACAAGCCATACTTGAGGCTATATCATTCAGCGTATCGTTCTTTATTGATTGACGAATTTGGTTTTTGTTGAGATTTTTTTTCTCTGGTGAAAGCCCGCCAAAGTCATACAAGATGCTTTGATGGGCCTGCTCGGGTCGCCGTCCATATTGGAGCTCCTTTAGCCTGCGAGACGTAAAATGGGTTCTGCTTGGTCATTGCCGCACGGGTCGTCTGCCGACCAGATGCATACAAGTGTGGCGGTGGCGCCATCGAGAATCCAATGACAGACTAGCGCATGGATCTGGCGCGCAAGCGCCATCGCAGCAAGAGGCTGAACGTTGGTATTTGCAACGCGGTGCGAAGCAAGCGTAAAAATGTTGGGGAGCTTATTCATGGCTCGCCTCCAGTCTTTGGTTAAGTCCAAAGCCGGACGGCGAGGGCAGCTAAGAGCCTTAAGCCCTTATCAGACCGCACGCACAGGTTTCCGGACCGTGGATCGCTGAGTTTTTGAGCGACGGTTCACGGCATGCCGTGGCCATACTGCCCGAGTTGCTACTGCCCATGTTTCCCATAATGGTTGTTGAACGCCAGCCCGCAAGAAGCGCGCCCGGCCGTTTTCTTAGGCTCCCCTGAGCGCAATTTGTCAAATTAAAAATACCCGGCTGGATTTGACATTTTGTCGCGGCGGCGCGACGAATGTCGCTCGTAGTTATCGGATTCCGATTTAAGCAGAATCTTCTATTATTCCGCTCGATAAAATTGAACCGAAAGTAAAAAATACAGTTACAAAGCACTTTTATCGGCTGGTAACTAAGAGTTTTTTTGCGAGGCAGATCATGACGATATTCAAGAATTTCGATTTCTATCATCTTCTCGATCTCGTCTCCGGTGTTGCACTTGCCTTCGTTCTTGCGACCCTAATTGGAGCCGAAAGACAGTGGCGACAACGAAGTGCCGGACTTCGCACCAACGTTCTGGTGGCGGTCGGTGCGGCGGCTTTCGTGTCGTTGGGACTACGTTTGAACGGACAGGCGGGCGCGGCTCAAATAGCTGCGTATGTGGTGTCCGGCATCGGATTTCTCGGCGCGGGCGTGATCATGAAAGACGGTGCGCAGGTTTGGGGCCTAAATACCGCCGCAACGCTCTGGTGTTCAGCAGCAGTCGGTGCCTTGTCAGGGGCTGGATTTGCAGCCGAGGCCGCAGTTCTGGCGCTTGCCGTTTTGGCAGCCAACACGTTGCTTCGACCACTTGTGAATACCATTAACCGCGCTCCAGTCGATGAGCGCCAGTCTGAAGCAGTTTACGAAGTGCATGTCATCACGAGCCCCGAATATGTCGGTGTGGTGAGGGACCTGCTCGCCGAGACACTGGAAAAAGCCAATTATCCGATCAGGCAAATCGAAGTTGTCGAACGCTCGGTTGAAGATACCGAATTGATTGCAACGCTGGTAAGTACGGCGGTCGATCCGGTTGAGCTTGACGCAGCAGCAACAGAACTCGAACGCTCGCACTTCGTATCCTTCGCCAGTTGGTCAGCGAGTTCAAACGAATAAGTGGGCGGTCTCAAATCTGAAGTGCACCACCAAGTTTTGATAGCTCTTCCATAAAGACTTCCTCTGGCGTTTGGAAGCCCAACACTGCGCGTGGCC
>JAYVYB010000305.1:0-3780 GCA_043784625.1 Methylovirgula sp. | reverse complement strand
TGCCGCGCCGGACGCCGCTTGCCGCATCCCCGCCGGACTGTCCATCCCGCCTTTGGACTTGGCGGCATCTCCGCCCATCCCGTTGCGGGCGGCCTGCTTTTCAGTATCGAGCCCGCGCAAGAGTGCATCGGCCAGCGCCGGGTCCGAGTGACGATAAAGATCAAGCACTCGGCTCGCCAGATCATCGGCAGCAACAGGCATAAACTGCGGTGCCCAGCCCAAGGTAGGAGCCGCACCGCGCATCACCAGCGGCGCTGTGGGGCCTACAGCCAGCCCGCTCACTTTGACAAGCTGCGAGCCGACACGCTCGCCTTGGGGAAGTGCAGAAATAGCTCGGTTCAGCCAGCCGGAACTCACGTTTCCCGGTCCGCCGAAGCCACTTTCCAACACGTCCTGCCCGTCGAAGTGTGACCGTTCGCGATATCCGGTGGCGCTGGCATGGATAACCGCCGCCTGCCCGGATTTATAGAGCCGGGCAAAGGTTGTCATTGCCGGGTTCAAAACGAAAAAATTATCAAGAGCCAAACCGGCATTGGTGCCGCTGGCCGCAAGAGCCAAGTCGCCATGTAAATCGGCGTAGTCCGGATCACCTACCGGCGCAACTGCCGAAAGGCCGTCCATCGCGCCGCGCAAAATAATCACGATCAGCCGCGGGTCACGGCCATCTGCGGCGCGGGCAAATTTCGGCAGATAGGCCGAGGCAAATAAAGCTCCGCCGGACAAGAGCAGCGCGCGGCGTGAGGGGGTAAGCGGTTCACAACAGGTCATCATCTCGTCCTATCTGCGTTGGAATTCGGGAGACATCAGCAAAATTGCGAAGCCCTGCTGTTTCGATTCGGCCCGCGCAATGGCCTCTCTGGTCAAGCCGGATGCCGCCGCACCTGCGACACCGTCCAGCACATCGAGCGGATTACCCAAATCCTTGACCTGCCGGGCAAGATTTGAAGCCACGTCCAGCCGAAGTTTCATGCCTTCTGCCGAAGCCCAAGTGTCTACCGTGTCTCCAAAACCATTTGGGCCAGACGGCTGCCACAGCGGCTGTCCCAGCGCATTCAGGCCGTTTAACAGCTGTCCCGGATCGTCCAGATTACGTCCTGTCGCGCGGGCAACAGCCACCAGAAATTCTTGAGGCGAGCGCAATTTTGTCAATGGCGCGCTCCAAGCCTCATCCGCGTCGATCAGCGCCGTGGTCACAGCCCTTAAATCACCATCGCTTTGCAGAAATACTTGGGTCAAACGCTCCACCAGACTGGCCGGGGGCACGTCCGCCACAAAATGCCGAGCCAGCTTAAACGCGATATGCCTGGCGGTCGCTTTATGACGCGCCAAATCACTCAAAACAGCCTCGCCCTGCGCTATTCCGTTGGCGCTATACACCTTACCCAAAACGCTGTGGTCGCCCGGCTCATGAGCGTAGGCATTAAAAGCAAACGTGCCGGGAACGGCGTTTTTCGCCTCGCGCCCATGCACGCTCCATCCGGTGATGATACGCGCCAAAGACGTGACATCAGCCTGGCTGTAGCCGCCATCCACGCCTAGGCTGTGCAACTCCATAATTTCCCGGGCGAGGTTTTCGTTGAGGCCCTTTTTCCGGTTTTGTCCTGCCTTGGAATTCGGCCCCACGGATTGTTGATTGTCTAAGTAATGCAACATCGCCGGATGCTGTTCGACAGCCTTCAACATCTCGCCAAAATGCCCCAATACATGCGGGCGGATAGCTTCACGTTCCAAATTTCCGGCGGTCACCCGCGAAAATGGGCTTTTGGCCACAGAAACACAAAAATGATTTGACCAGAACCACACCAAACGATCAATCAGGCCCGCCTCACACGAAAGCGCATGCTGAAACCGGGCCAGAGCCTCGGTGCGGAAAATCTCCTGTTCCATCGCAAGCTTGCGTTTGCCGGCATCAGGCTTGGCCATATCAACCTTGCCCATCTCCATCTTTGGTGCGTCAAGGCGCGGCGGCATCGCAGAATCCGGCTTCTGCATCATCATATCGTTGCCGCCGGAATTCATGGCGGGAGGATTCATGGAGGGAGCATTCATGGCAACCGCAGCTGAATTTGCGGCAGACACGCCAAGGGCAGGTGCCATATTGGCAGCGGCAGGACCGCCGCTTTTAGGCGCGGCAGTCAGATTGGCCTCGCGGCGGCGTTTTGTTTCTTCCAGATCGGCGTAGAGCGCCACCAGATTTGTTCGCGTGTCCATCAGCTCGGGATTGGTTATTAGCGCTTTGCCGCTGTCCATTTCCGCTTTTAAAAACCCGCGCGGATCGAGAGCGGCCTTGCTGAAATCACCTGCACCGGAACCCGTTCGGGCACCAAGTCCAAACCGGCTGAACGCGATTAAAGCATTTTTGGCATCGGGTGTTAAAGCCATTGCAAACTCCTGTGACGTCAAAAGAACATCCGGAACATGGCTGTATGATGAACGGTCAGGTTAATTATCGGTAAGGTTGGAGGGGGCGCGCAAAATGCATTCCCTTTACGCACTAAACTTCTTGCGTCGTTGCCGCATTCACCTGAAACTGCACTTGGGGAGAAGCTGATCATGACCATGGAAAAAACTGCGACAAACTACGCCGATATGCGCCACCGAATTAAAGCCATCATGGTCGGTTCCATCGGCAATTTGGTGGAGTGGTATGATTTTTATGCCTACGCTGCATTTCAGCTTTATTTTGCTTCCAGCTTTTTTCCCTCCGGCGACCCCGTCGTCGAAAATCTTAAAACGTCCACCCTGTTTGCCGTCACATTTTTGATGCGGCCCATCGGCGGCTGGCTGTTTGGTCAACTTGCAGATCGCTATGGCCGCCGTACCTCCATGACCATCTCTGTTTTGATGATGTGCTTTGGCTCGCTGATGATTGCGGTTACGCCCACCTACGCCACCATCGGCTTTGGCGCCGCCATTGTGCTGGCGCTGGCCCGCATCATTCAAGGTCTGAGCTTGGGGGGAGAATATGGCGCAAGCGCCGCATATGTGGCCGAAGTTGCCGAGCCCGGCAAACGCGGTTTTTATTCCAGCTTTCTCTATGTCACCCTCATCGGCGGCCAGCTTTGCGCGCTCGTCGTATTGCTGGCATTGCAACAGGTTTTACTGACCCCGGATCAACTCAAGGCGTGGGGCTGGCGCATTCCATTTGTGATTGGTGCCTTGCTCTCCATCGTCGCCGCTTACATGCGTCGCAATATGCACGAATCCGATGCCTTCACCGCCGCCAAGGCGCAAAAAGCCACGCGCCCGTCGCCGTTTGCTTTCTTGAATTACCCCAAGGAAACCCTGTTGGTAATCGGGATGACCATGGGCGGAACTGCCGCCTTCTACACCTACACCACCTACATGCAGAAGTTTCTCAAGCTATCCGTCGGGCTAAGCGACATCGAAACCACGCTGGTTTCCGGCGCATCACTAATTTTTGCCATGTTCCTGCAACCCATATACGGCGCAATTTCAGACAAGATCGGTCGCAAAAAACTCCTGATCGGGTTCGGCATTGCCGGTGTCCTCTTCACCATTCCGCTGCTCACCGCCCTGCAGGGCACCAAAAGCGCGTTTGTAGCGTTTTTGCTCATCGCCGCCGCATGGCTGATCGTATCCGGCTACACGTCTATTAATGCTGTTGTTAAGGCGGAGCTGTTCCCCACCTCGGTGCGCGCCACCGGCATTGCAGTGCCCTATGCCTTGGCTGTTTCCATTTTTGGCGGAACCGCCGAGCCTCTGGCTTTGCAATGGAAGGCCGCCGGGCATGAGGAATATTTCTACTATTATCTCACA
>JAYVYB010000304.1:0-2892 GCA_043784625.1 Methylovirgula sp. | reverse complement strand
GCCGATGTGATGAACATGTCGGTCGCCAATTCTTCGCTCAAAAAGGGTGAAACGCTCATCGATACCGCGATGACTTTGAACGCCATGCGCCCGGACTTGATCGTGGTGCGCCATTCGGCAGCTGGCGCGGTGCATCTGCTGGCGCGCAAGGTTGATTGCGCGGTCATTAATGCGGGTGATGGTGCCCATGAGCACCCGACCCAAGCCTTGCTGGATGCCTTAACAATTCGCCGCAATAAGGGACAGATTCAGGGTCTAACCATCGCAATTTGCGGCGATATTTTGCATTCCCGCGTCGCCCGGTCGAATATTATCTTGCTGAACACGCTCGGTGCCCGCATCCGCGTCATCGGCCCGTCAACCCTAGTCCCAGACTCCATCGCTGCGATGGGCGTTGAAGTTTTCAGGGATATGGAGGCCGGATTGCGCGGCGTCGATATTGTTATGATGCTCCGGCTTCAGCGCGAGCGTATGAATGGCGCTTTTGTGCCTTCAATTCGCGAATATTACCGCTTTTGGGGGCTAAACGCTGAGCGGCTTGCGCTGGCAAAACCCGACGCGCTGGTGATGCACCCCGGTCCGATGAATCGCGGCGTGGAAATTTCATCCGAAGTTGCCGATGGCGCGCAAAGCCTCATCCGCGAGCAGGTGGAGATGGGCGTCGCCGTGCGCATGGCGGTTTTGGAAGCACTGGCGCAACATCTGCCCAATTCCCAATCGCAAGCCGACGGGCAGGGGAGCCTGCGCTCATGAACAAAACACTGTTTATCAATGCCGCCTTTCCCGATGGTTCACGCGGCGCTCTGCGTGTTGAAAATGGCAAAATAGCCGGAATCGGTGCCAACTTAACCAGTGGTGCCCAAGATCCACGCACCAAAATCATCGATTGCAAAGGCGATTTGGTCGCGCCCGGCCTTGTAGATATGCAGGCCTTTATCGGCGAGCCCGGTGCGGAATACCGTGAAACCTTGTCGTCTGCCAGCCGTGCCGCTGTGCGCGGGGGCGTCACCACGCTGGTTTCTATGCCCAACACCACCCCGCCGGTGGATGATCCGGCAATTGTCGATTATCTGAAGCGCCGTGCCGAAGAAAAAGCCTCGGTGCGGATTTTGCCCAGCGCTGCCTTAACCAAAGGTCTCGCGGGCGTCGAAATCTCTGAGATTGGCCTGCTTCAACAGGCCGGGGCCATTGCCTTCACCGATGGTCATGTCAGCATCAGCAATGCCGGTGTCATGCGCCGCGCCTTTGTTTATGCTAAGGACTTTGATGCGCTGATCATGCACTTTTCCCAAGACAAAAACCTTGCGGGTGAAGGGGTGATGTATGAGGGCGAATGGGCGGTGCGCCTTGGCCTTCCCGCCATGCCGCGGGAGGCTGAAGCGGTCGTGTTAGAGCGGGACGTGCGGCTTGTGGCGCTTACAGGGGCGCGCTATCACGCTTTGAGTGTAACTACCTTACAAAGTCTGGATATTATCGCACGGGCAAAAAAGCAAGGTTTGCCAGTAACTTGCGGTGTTTCCATCAACCATCTTACCTTGAATGAAAATGACATTGGCGGCTATCGCACGTTTTTAAAGCTCAACCCGCCTTTGGTCACCGAAGATGAACGGCTGGCGCTGGTTGAAGGGGTGGCGAACGGCTTAATCGATGTAATTTGCTCTGATCACAACCCTCAGGATGTTGAAACCAAGCGTCTGCCTTTTGCCGAGGCTGCGTTTGGCGCGGTTGGTCTGGAAACCATGCTGTCTGCCGCGCTGCGGCTGGTGGCGGCGGGGCAAATCAGCCTGTCGCGCCTTTTCGAGGCTTTGGCCAAAAGCCCTGCCGATATCCTGCGTTTGCCGCAGGGCAGGCTGGTCACAGGGGCTCCGGCAGATATCATTCGCATCGATCTTGATGAGCCCTATGTCGTCGATGCTCTCAAACTGCATTCTCGCGCCAAAAATTCGCCGTTTGATGAAGCCAGACTGCAAGGCGTGGTCAAATTGACCATGGTTGGCGGCGCTATCGTCCATGAAGCGTAAAAGACGCAAAGAGTGAAAAGGCGCAGATATTTATGCTTCCCCTTCACGCGCGCGTTCCGGCATCGTTTGCCCCTTTGAAACTTGCAAGCTCGCTTTTGTCGCAAGCCCGTGCTAACCGATAGCTTGAAATTCTAAAGGTTATGAAATGTCTGATATTTTCCGCGAAGTTGATGAAGATGTGCGCCGCGATTCTGCCGCTGCACTTTGGCAAAAATATTCCATCGTCGTCTATGGCTTTGCCTTCCTGATCGTCGCGCTCACCGCCGCCTATCGCGGCTACGAATATTGGCACACCAAGCAGGCCGAAACAGCAGGCGCGCAATTTGAAGCTGCGGTTGATCTGGCTCAATCCGGCAAGGTCGACGAGGCCAAGGCGGCGTTGGAAAAGCTGCGGGCAGAGGGGCCAATGGGCTATGCTTTGCTCTCACGTTTCCAGATTGCCGCTTTAACCGCCAAAACCGATGCGGCTGCCGGTGCCAAAGCCTATGATGCTATTGCCGACGACACGTCTGTTGAAGCGACAATGCGTGACACAGCACGGCTGCAATCGGCCTTGCTCAACGTGGATGCACTTTCCACCAGTGATCTGCAAAGCCGCCTTGCGCCGCTGACCATCGGAACTAATCCTTTCCGCAATTCCGCGCGGGAGCTTTTGGGTCTAAGTGCATTGAAAGCCAATGATTTTGACAATGCCGGTCGCTGGTTTGATGCCATCGTCACGGATGCGGGTGCGCCGCAGGGTATTCGCGCCCGTGCCGATGCGTTCTTGGGGCTTGTAAAATCAGCAAAACCCGTACCTAAGCCTGCGGGCTAAGCTGATGTCATTCACTCTTGCAATCATCGGTCGTCCCAATGTCGGCAAATCGACACT
>JAYVYB010000303.1:0-1801 GCA_043784625.1 Methylovirgula sp. | reverse complement strand
AATGAAGTTGCGCTCCTCAGTGCTGAGGTGATTGTAAATCTGTCCCATAACCCTCCTGATAATCAGTCAGGTGGTGCACTTCAAACTTGAGACGGCCCTGAATATCAAACTCCGCCATTATCCTCTCGCTGCCACAAACAAAAAAGGCGACCCGGAGGCTGCCTTAAATGTTTTCGTAAATTCAGCGTCTTAGCAAGAATAGTACATGTCGAATTCAACCGGATGCGGGGTCATGTCGGTGCGCATCACTTCTGTCATTTTCAGCTCGATGTAAGCATCAATGAAGTCGTCGTTGAACACGCCGCCCGCCTTCAAGAACGCGCGGTCCTTGTCGAGATTTTGCAGCGCTTCACGCAAGCTGCCGCAAACGGTTGGGATCTTCTTCAGTTCCTTTGCAGGCAAGTCATACAAGTCCTTGTCCATTGCAGGGCCCGGATCGATCTTGTTGATGATGCCGTCAAGACCAGCCATCAACATCGCGGCGAATGCCAGATATGGATTTGCCGTGGGGTCCGGGAAGCGCACTTCAACGCGCTTGGCCTTCGGGTTGTTGGTGTAAACGATACGGCAAGAGGCCGAACGGTTACGTGCCGAATAGGCCAACAACACAGGAGCTTCATAGCCCGGAACCAAACGCTTGTAGGAGTTAGTCGACGGGTTTGTGAAGGCGTTCAAAGACTTGGCGTGCTTGATGATGCCGCCGATGTACCACAGGCACTCCTGCGACAAGTCAGCGTATTTGTTGCCAGCCATGATTGGCTTGCCGTTTTTCCAGATCGATTGGTGAACGTGCATACCCGAGCCGTTATCGCCGAAAATCGGCTTTGGCATGAAGGTCGCGGTTTTGCCATAAGACTGCGCAACCTGATGAATGCAATATTTGTAGACCTGCAAATGGTCGGCCATTGTTGTCAATGTGCCGAATTTCAGGCCAAGCTCATGCTGGGCGGATGCCACTTCATGGTGATGCTTTTCAACCACAGCACCCATCGAAGCCATTGCTGCCAGCATTTCGCCGCGCATGTCTTGATCGGCGTCGAGCGGAGGAACCGGGAAATAACCGCCCTTGGTGCGGATACCGTGGCCGGTGTTGCCACCTTCATATTCGGTGTCCATGTTCGAAGGCAACTCTTTCGAGTCGAGCTTGAAGCCGGTGTTGTATGGGTCAGCCTTGAAGCGCACGTCATCAAACACGAAGAATTCAGCTTCCGGACCGATGTAGCAGGTGTCGCCAATGCCGGTGGACTTGAGGAAGGCTTCAGCACGCTTGGCGATGCCGCGTGGATCGCGGTTGTAGGGCTCTCCGGTTGATGGCTCAAGAATATCGCAAACGATCACCAGAGTGGAGGCAGCAAAAAATGGATCCATGCAGGCCGAGGTCGGGTCCAGCATGAGGGTCATGTCTGATTCATTGATGGCCTTCCAGCCAGCAATCGAAGAACCGTCAAACATGGTGCCGTCGGCAAACATGTCTTCATCAACCAAGGTCTGGTCAAACGTCACGTGCTGCCACTTGCCGCGCGGGTCTGTAAAGCGCAGGTCCACATATTTAACATCATTGTCTTTGATAAACTTGAGCACGTCCTTAGCGGTCTTCATGTCTTTGCCTCTCTAATAAGCCCCGATCGGAGACTTGGGTTAAACTTGTTTGCTTAAACTGGACGCCCGGCTTGCGCTAAATGGCGTCATTACCTGTTTCGCCGGTGCGAATGCGAATGGCGTTTTCGATAGACGATACAAAAATCTTGCCATCTCCAATGCGCCCGGTCTGAGCCGCCTTTTTAATGGCTTCAATAGCCCG
>JAYVYB010000302.1:0-3426 GCA_043784625.1 Methylovirgula sp. | reverse complement strand
ATCAGAAGGCCCAGGGCCGAAAGCCTGCGCAGCAGCGGCGTGGCCAAAAGGCCAAAGCCTAGCGTGAATTCTGAAACGCCCGCCATCGGTATGAAGGCGTCGCGCGGAATGCCGAAGGTGAGGAACGGGCGTTCTTGCACGAGCGGATAAAACCAGTCGGGATAAGCGAATTTTTCCAGGCTTGACCACATCAGGGCGATGGCCACAGCCCAACGCAGCACTTCAAAGCGGTGCGAGCGCCACTGTTCATTCGACGACACAGCGAGGACCAGATAGGCCGCAACACCCACGCCAAGTGCCAGATAATCGAAGAGATGAAACAGCTCATAATCTCGGAGTGCCAGAAGCCACAGCCCGATGATGCCGATGGCTGACAGCGGCATGGTTCGCTTTGAGAAAATGCCACCAGCGATCAACAGCTGAACCCACGAAACCCATTCGGCGGGGGTCTTGAGGTCTGGCGTGAGATAAATGCCACCCACAGCGAAAATCGCCACGAAAAAAGCAGCGATGACACAGCGGATGAAATCATCGAGACGGTTCCACAGCGGATCGGTGGCGCGATCCATTGCCGTCATCACGGTTGCACCGAATCGTGATTTTTCAACAAGCCGTGTCAAAATCAGGAACAGCATGACCAATGCAATTCCGGTCCAGAACCAAGGGTTGGCCAATGTGCTACTCACGGGTTGCGGTGAGGCCTTGACAATGTACGGCGCGAACCATTTAACATGGGCTTCAGCGGGTGTGGCCAAAGCCAAGGCCACGATCGCGGCCGCGCCATATTTCGATTTCACCGCAATCTTTTCCACTTCCTCAGATGCGTGCAGACGCACTAATTTTTACTAATTTCTAATGACACAAGAGCAAATCCATCCGTTTCACACACCCATTATATTGGCCCAGAGCAAGTGTTGCGGCGACGTGTTCGGCAGATTTTGCGCAACAGCGATCCTGAGCCCCGTCTATTGTGCCGCTACATAGCCTGCGATGACTTCATTCTTGTGGGCTGCGAATGCTCCCAAGACTTCGTCCTTCTCCTGTTTTGGAACTTTGAAAAAATCCAAGGTCCGTCCAAGCTCCGCTGCAACTTCGTCGAATTCAGCAGGAGATATCTTGAGATCTCTGTGCGCTTCCTCAAGGCCGAGTGGCGTGGCACCGGGTTTGGTCGCAGAAAATTTGAAGGGCCCGCCTGAAACCTCGCAGACCCATAGCGTGCGCATGAACTTGAGGCCTGGCAACCTTCCCAAGTTGTTGGTGTGCCATTCCCGCAGCTGCTTGTTCTTAGACGTCTGACCCACGATCGGATTTTTCACGATGGCGTCGCTGAAGTGATCAACAACCGCGGCGATAGCGAAGACGCCACCCAGCCGCTTGTATAGGGTTTTGTCCTGTGCAATGGACTTATCCGCCCCCGCCAAGACGACCAAAGGAACCGCAACCACCGCAAGTCCTGCAACCAGATCTCGTCTTGTAATAAAAGTCGAAACAGCCTGCTCCATAAACAATTTCCTTTGATTGGAAGTGTGAGTAAGCTGAACAACGCGCAACAAGCAGGGAAGTTCCAGAACACCTGCCTCTAACTCCAAATAAATAATACTCATCGTCCGCAATAGCTCGAGGCTGTGTAAAAACGAAAATTTAGACGACGCTACAAATGGCTTGTTTTTTGGCAAGCGATTGTTTTTGTGATTTGGCTGCGCCGAAGAGTTGAATGAGCAAGGTCCTAAGGCTCTGATGACCTTGATGAGGGGCAGAACACCGAACATCCGGATTATTCTCCTGATATTATAAGTGAGGATGTAAAGACTGATCGCGGTTTTGACTTTTGCCAGCGTCTTGGTGAAAAAATGGCTTGCCCCCATCCAAGTTTTAAGGGTGCCGAAGGAATGTTTGACGGTGCGGTTCAGATTCACGTCGAATTCTACGACCATCTGCCCGATCTATGATACAGGTTCGGGATAGACGAGCGACACGCCGTTAACGCGCGCTGCTGGATTCATGGTGGCGGCATCGACGCGCTCTGCTCCCATCAAATGGAAAACGTCCCTCCCGCGATGCAGGAGGTAATCAGCGACGAATCGCCGATGGCAACGCCACCAGACGGCTTCCGCACACATGATCGCGCATCGCCGCGCGCCGCTCAATTCGGCGAGGCGCGACAAGCCGCGGCGAAACTCGTCAGACAGTGCATAATCCGCGTAATTATGGAAGCTATGGTTGGTCCAGAAGCCATTGACCTCGGGCAGCACCGTCTTCGACTTTCTACGGCGCCCGCCTAGTTCCTCGATCCGCGTATGGCCGATCTGCCAGCTTGAGAGCGCTTCGGGGAGCGCATCGAGGTTGAACTGGGGATTGATCCTTGATCGCGGAATGCTGCGGATATCCACGACCAGTTCGACCCTACCCAGTTGAAGCAGCTCGACGAACACGACGATGGTCCGCGTCGAGTGGCCGATCGTATAGACAGGACCAAGTTCGGCCGACGTCATGCGAGCGCATCTCTAACCGCTTCGCGCAGTGCGGGAAGCACTTCCGCATCGAACCATGGATTCCTCGCAGCCCAATGCTGTGAGCGCCACGAGGGATGCGGCAGCGGAAAGATGGCGGGAAGATGATCGCGAAAGGCCATCACCCGCTCGGTCATTTTGTCACGCCCCAACGCGTCGGTCTGGGCGTGCGCACCGACTAGCAAGGTAAGCCGCAGGCCGGGCATATGCGACAGCAGCCGGTCACGCCAGAGCGGTGCGCATTCGGCACGCGGGGCCGCGTCGCCACCGCTTGGCAGGCGACCGGGATAGCACAGCCCCATCGGCAGAATCGCGATACTGCGCTCGTCGTAAAATGTGTCGTCCGGCACACTCATCCATTCGCGCAAGCGATCCCCCGAGGCGTCGGCAAAGGGAATGCCGCAGTCGTGCACCTTCGTTCCTGGCGCCTGGCTGGCGATCAGGATGCGCGCTGTCGTCGATATCTGGACGATGGGTCGCGGACCCAACGGCAGTACACTGGCGCAGGCGCTGCAGGCGCGAACCTCTCTCAGCAAAGAATCGAGCGTCTTCATATCTTATAGACGGGGTCTTACACTCCGATTGAGAATAGGCTAGCGAAAGTCGTCAGGAGAAGCGAGGATGTCTGAGCGATTCAGGGTAGGAGATAGGGTCGGGTGGAATTCAGAAGCCGGTCGCGTCAGCGGCACGATCATCCGGGTTCATACCGACGACTTCAACTACAAGGGCCACACGCATCGCGCGAGCGCCGAGTCGCCACAATATGAGATCAAGAGCAGCAAGACCGACCATATCGCGGCCCACAAGGGCTCTGCGCTTACCAAGCTGAGCGACTGACAGACCTAACTGTCCCGACCAGACAGCGAGCAGCCAATGACCGAGAACCCCGCGCACCTGATGCCACCCGAACCGTTGG
>JAYVYB010000301.1:0-2477 GCA_043784625.1 Methylovirgula sp. | reverse complement strand
GGTGCAGGTCGCTGCATTCGGGCTGGTGTTCCTGCGCGAAACGCTCTCATGGACAGCCCTCAGCGCCATAGCTTTGGCAACACTTGGCGTGCTAATTTTATCGTGGCCTAAATCAGCCGAAAAGCCTGCGCCGCGCGCGATTCTGTTGGGGCTGGTAGCGGGCGGTTTTTTCGCCGCGTCGGCCATCGGTTATCGTGGCGGTATCAGGGCGGTGGACGGTGCCGGTTTTGTGCTGGCATCGTCAACGGTGCTGGTGCTGGCGCTCACGCTGCAATGCGTGCTGTTGGGACTTTATATGGCGCTGTATGATCGGCGTAGTGTCCGGCCTATGCTGCGCGAGTGGCGTGGGTCGTTGTTGGCAGGCTTTGTCGGCGCGCTGGCATCTCAATTCTGGTTTCTGGCCTTTTCTCTGGCGACCGCCGCTGCCGTGCGCACTTTAGCATTGGTAGAGGTGCTGTTCGCGCTGGCACTGTCGAAACTTTATCTGCGCCAGCCAACGTCAGCGCGCGAACTTGTAGGGATTACGCTGGTCACGCTCGGCGTAGGGCTCATTTTGTGGGCGTGACTGTGGCAGAGTTGGGGTAAAAACCCCTAACCCCGCAGCTCTTTCGGAAGCGGGAAAAACACACTCTCGCCCGCGGTGGAAACGGTCTCCACGCTCACTGCAAAGCGCGCGGCAAAGGCGTCGATAATTTCTTCGACCAGAATTTCCGGTGCCGAAGCGCCCGCGGTTATGGCCAGTGTTTTAACGCCGCCAAACAGAGTCCAGTCGATATCTTGCGCTCGCAAAATCAGCCGCGCAACTTTGCACCCCGCCCGTTCTGCCACCTCTTTCAGGCGCTGAGAGTTTGACGAGTTGGGCGACCCCACCACAATCATCGCGTCCACCTGCGGCGCCACACGCTTGACCGCCTCTTGGCGGTTTGTCGTCGCATAGCAAATGTCTTCCTTATGCGGCCCGACAATTTGCGGAAATCGCGTCGACAGCGCCTCAACAATCTCCCGGGTGTCATCCACTGAAAGCGTCGTTTGTGTGGCGTAGGCAAGGTTCGCCGCCAAATCCAGCGGTAACTTGGTCACGTCGTTCACTGTTTCAACAAGAATGACGGCCCCTTCAGGCAATTGGCCCATGGTGCCAACCACCTCGGGGTGGCCGCGATGACCAATAAGAACCACCATGCGCCCCCGTTTATGGTGCAGTTCAGCCTCGCGGTGAACTTTGGTCACCAGCGGGCACGTGGCGTCAATGGCGAACAAATTGCGCTGCGCTGCAGCTTCCGGCACCGCCTTTGGCACGCCATGCGCCGAGAAAATTACCGGGGCTTTGGTGTCGGTAATCTCCGATAATCGGTCGATAAAAATTGCACCTTTTGCGCGCAGCCCTTCGACAACATATTTGTTGTGCACAATTTCATGGCGTACATAGACCGGCGGGCCGTAAAGCTTCAACGCCTGCTCCACAGCGTCAATGGCGCGGACAACACCCGCGCAAAAACCGCGTGGCGCGCACAAAAAAACCTTGAGCTCCGGCAAACTGTTGGCTGGAACAATCTCAGCGGCAAAACCGCCATCAGAAACAATCGTGGCTGAACGTGTCACCATCACGCATTGTCCGGTGCGGCACCAAGGAACTTGCGCGTTTCCGCGGCGCTCATCGGCTGGCCAAAGGCGAAGCCCTGCGCGAACTCGCTCCCCATTTGCTGCAATTCAATTGCGTCCGATTCGGTTTCAATGCCCTCGGTCACCACATCCATTCCCAGATCATGCGCCAGCGTAATAATAGAGCGCAGCAGTATCGGGCGCGCACCATTGCCGGTTTGTTTGACGAAAGATTGATCAATCTTGATCGTATCAAACGGGAATCGCTGCAAATATGACAGCGAAGAGTAGCCGGTGCCAAAATCATCCATCGAAAGGCCCGCGCCCAGTTCGCGAATTCGCGTCAAAATTTGCGCTGCAAATTCCGGATTTTCCATCACCAGACTCTCAGTCAGTTCCAGTTTGAGGCTGCCGCGCGTCACGCTCGAGCGGGTTAGCGCCTGCTTCACGTCTTTTAGTAAATCATGCCGCAGCAATTGACGCGATGATATATTGACGCTGGCAAAAATCGGCGGCTCCACCACCAAAGCTTGTTGCCAGGCGCTCAGTTCGCGTGCAGTGCGCTCGAGAGCAAATAGGCCCAGCTCGTTGATAAAACCGGTCTCTTCGGCAATAGGAATAAACTCGGATGGGCCGAGGCGGCCAAGCCGTGGATGGTCCCAACGCAGCAGCGCCTCAAAGCCTGCCACAGTACGATCTGCCAACCGCACGATCGGCTGAAAATAAACTTTCATCTCGCCGCGTTCCAACGCACGGCGCAAATCCGCCTCCAAGGCCAGCTTGTCCGAACGCTGCGCCCGCATATTGGGCACAAATACCTCAACGCGGTTGCCGCCCGCCCGCTTGGCATGCGAAATCGCGACTTCGGCATCTTTCAG
>JAYVYB010000300.1:0-11919 GCA_043784625.1 Methylovirgula sp. | reverse complement strand
GAGACCCGCGCGATGGCTGATCATAAAATTCCGCACTTTCACAATGAACTTGGTGTCGCAAAGGTGGCTGTTGGCGCGCGCGAATTCATGTGTGTCGGCGCTTTGCCGCCGTTTGATCATCCGCATATTTTTATCGATGTCGGCCATGACGGTCAGGCTGTCTGCCCCTATTGCTCGACGCTATATGTTTATCGCGAAGAACTGCACGGCAAAAGCGATCCTGCCGGATGTGAGTTTTTGGACGCGTGAACCGAAAAGCGCTGATTTGTGGCGCGGGTATCGGCGGCCTGAGCGCGGCTTTGGCGCTGGCGCAGCAGGGGTGGCGGGTTGACCTGCGCGAAAAAGCGCAAAGCCTTGAAGAGGCGGGTGCCGGGGTTCAGCTTTCGCCCAATGCAACGCGGGTTTTACAAAATTTAGGTTTGCTGGAGGCCGTTTTAGCCAGAGCCAGCACGCCGGATGCTGTGGTGGTGCGGCGGGGGCGTGACGGCACGCAGCTCTCACGCATGCCGCTCGGCGCTGCGGCGCAAATGCGCTGGGGCGCGCCCAGTGTGGTGATGCATCGTGCCGACTTGCAAAGCGTATTGCTTGATGCGGTTTTGAAAAATCCGAACATCACGCTCAAACTGAACGCCGCCAAAACCGATCTTGAATTGGAGGGGGCTGATGTCTTGATTGGCGCAGACGGTTTGCGCTCAGGCATCCGGCAGGCACTCGGCGTGGCGGGTGCGCTCAAATTTACCGGGCAGGTGGCATGGCGGGCGCTGATTCCGATGGTAGACGTGCCGCCCGCGTTGCGCGCTCATGAAACTGCGCTGTGGCTGGGCGCGAAAACCCATCTGGTGCACTATCCGCTGCGCGGCGCGACGGTTCTGAATGTGGTGGTGATTGTCGAGATGGAGGCAACAGGCACAGGCTGGAGCGAACAGGCCGCGCCGGATGCGCTGCACCGCGCTTTTGCCGGATGGACAAGAGCGGCGCGGGAGCTGCTGCGCGCTGCGCCAGATTGGCGCTGCTGGTCGCTTTATGACCGCGACCCCGCGAGGAGCTGGGGGCGGAGGGGCGTAACGCTGCTGGGCGATGCGGCGCATCCGATGTTGCCATTTTTGGCGCAAGGCGCGGCGCAGGCGATTGAAGATGCGGGCTCGCTGGCGCGGCACTTGGGTGGCGAGATCGAGCAGGGGCTTCGCGCCTACGAGGCGGAGCGGATGCCGCGCACCGCCAAAGTGCAACTGGCGGCCCGGCAACAGGCAAATATTTATCACCTGTCCGGCGTGAGCGGCATGGCAAGGGATTTGGTGATGAAGGGCTTGGGCCCGGAGCGGCTCCAGGCGCGCTATGACTGGATTTACCGGGGGTAGTGGATTTACCCGCGCGCCTCAAACGCCCTCAAAAAAGTCCGCTTCAATTTCCACTTCTTCCACCTGACGCACTTTGACGCCAAGTTTAAGCTCTTTCAACAGCGCACACAGCGCTTCCCCGTCAACCAAGTCAACCGGGAGCGCGCCCGCGCGGGCGGCTTCGGCTTGCGCCGCGGCGGTGAAGGTGGACGTGGTGAAGATCAGGCCCTTTTCGGCGCGGCCCATCATCGCGCCGCGAAAATCGCGTACTTCGGCAGCCCCGACAGAGCCTTTCCATTTTTTGCGCTGAAACATGACATGGAAGGACAGCAAGTTCACCCGCAAAACGCCGATGCCATCAATGCCGCCATCGCCGGTGCGGCCCGTGACTTCCACACGAATGAATCCGTTTTCCCGCAACAGGCGTTGGCACAGTCGTTCAAATCCATCGGGTTTCATCGCCATAATGGCCTGCAACAGCCGTGTCTGCCACGTGGCATGGCCCTCCACGGCCAAATCGAGAGCGTCTTCCGGCTCTGCCGGGGTAATGCGCCCGGCGCGATTTTTGGAGGCGGAGGCAACGATGCGGCGCAGGCTTTTGTCCTCGCTGCCCAGCGCCTCGCGCCCGGCATTGGTCAAAACCCACACGCCACGCCGTTCACTGGCGATCAGGCCGGCTATTTTAAGATAAGACCGCGCCCACGACAGTCGGTCGGGTATGATTGCCGCGCCGCTGGCCGGATAGGTCATATCGAGCTGAGCTTGGGTCAAATTGAGGCTGGCGACCACCGCGTTATCGATTTCTTCGACAGTGCCAGAGCGGCCAAGCGCTGCCAAAGCCTGCAATATCGGCTGCATCAACGCGTCATAGCGCGGAAGCGAGGAGATGTCGGGCGTGTGCTCTGGCATCAACCCCTCAAAACTTTGGTGTGGACGGCGGGAATCGAACCCGCACACCATAAGGCGAGAGATTTTAAGTCTCTTGCGTCTACCAATTTCGCCACGTCCACGCTGTTACCCCGCATAAAGGCTTTGGTGTTTGCGGGCAAGAGCCTGTGGCGCTTTAACCCACCGTATCTTTCGAAATAGGCGGCTGAAAGCTTAGGCCCATGTCCCACGGGAAATAAATCCAGGTGTCCTGGCTCACTTCGGTGATGAAGGTATCCACCAGTGGCCTGCCCAGCGGCTTGGCATAAACTGTGGCGTAATGCGCATTGGGGAGCATGTCGCGCACCACCTTGAAGGTGCCGCCGGTATCAACCAGATCATCGACCACCAAGATTTTACCGCCCTGATGGTTGATGCCGGAGGCCGCATCGGCGATGCCTTTGATGACCTGCAAACCCGATTGGTTCTGATAGTCATGGTAGGAGGCGATGCATACGGTTTCGATCATGCGGATGCCAAGCTCGCGCGACACAATGGCGGCTGGCACCAGCCCGCCGCGGGTGATGCAGACAATGGCGTCAAACGGTCCGGCTGCGGACAAGCGCCACGCCAGCGCCCGCGCATCGCGGTGGAATTGATCCCAAGAGACGGGAAAAGCTTTAGGGGAGAGAGGTTCGGACATTTTGGCTCTTAACAGGTTAGTTGCCCCCTCCCTATCCCTCCCCAACAACTGGGAGAGGGGACGGCTCTGTGCACCGCTTCTCCGATGAAATGGGGAGGGTTGGGAAGGGGGATTTATTACAATGGATTTTTATCGGCGGTTAATTTCGCGATCATCTCTTGCACACCTTCTGCAGCGGCGGCAATGGCAGATTCGCTCCGTCCACGGATAACAATCTGATTGGAGAATTTGCCATCTTTAAACGAGGGATACGAGCCGATTGAAACATCGGCATTGCGGGCGGCCACCTCGCCCAGCGCGCTGCCATAAATGCCCTCCGGCAGGCCGCCAGCCTCCAGCGTTTGCGACAGCATTTTGACGCCGGTTTCCAGCTTGGGGCCGATATCATCGAGCATGGCCTGCATAACCTGCGGCACACCAGCCATGGTAATGACGTTGCCGATTTTGAAACCGGGCGCCTTAGACACCGGATTCAAGATCAGATCCGCGCCGGAGGGAATGCGCGCCATGCGGCGGCGGGCGGCGTTGAGGTCTTCCTGCTTATAGCGCTCCATCATCATGGCCAGCGCGCGCGGGTCCTCATCAATGGAAACGCCAAAGGCCTTGGCCACGCAATCGGCTGTGATGTCATCATGGGTGGGGCCGATGCCGCCGGTGGTGAACAGATAGGTGAACTTGTGACGCAGCGTATTGATGGCGGCGACGATCTCGGCTTCGTCATCGGGGACAACGCGAACCTCTTTCACATCGATGCCGATGGCGGTGCAATATTCGGCGATGTAGCCGATGTTTTTATCCTTGGTGCGGCCCGAAAGGATTTCATCGCCAATTACAAGAATGGCGGCAGTTATGAGTTTTGGCGGAGTGATTTGTGTCATGCGGATTATGTAGGGGATAAGCGCAGCAGAGGGAAGGGGGAGGGGAGCCTTTCACGCTTCATTTAGTAGAGGCTAATCTGATGGAACAACGGCTTAAAATTTCCGCCGAGCTGGCCACAATTTCACCGCGTTAAGCCCCCAACCCTCACCCCGTTGCGCTTAGAGCCAGCTCCTCCACCGACACCACTTCAAACTTCATGAGGTTGGCCACGCCAAAGGCGGTGGAAAGCGCTACATCGGCGGCGTCGCGGCCACGCGCCATCAAAACGCGGCCAATGCGCGGAATGTTATGTCTCGCGTCGAAGCTAAACCAGCGCCCATCAATATAGGCCTCGCACCACGCGGAGAAATCCATCGGATTCGGATCAACCGGAACGCCGAAATCTCCCAGATAACCCGTGCAATAGCGCGCCGGGATATTCATGCAACGGCACAGCGCAATCGCCAGATGGGCATAGTCGCGGCAAACGCCAACCTGCTCATAAAATCCCTGGCTGGCGGTGCGGGTGTTGCGGGCCAGTTGATAATCAAAACGGATGTGTTTGTGGACAAAATCGCAGATGGCCTGCAACACCGCGCTGGTTTTGGACAGGTGGCCAAATGTGTTCCAGGCGAACACGCCAAGATTATCTGCGTCGCAATAGCGGCTGGGCAGCAAATAAACCAGAACATCATCCGGCAGGCGCGATACATCGCCAACCGCAGCGTTCATTGGCAGGGATTCTTCCACCGTGCCCGAATCATAAATTGTGAAGTCGTTGGTGAGGGTGATTGTTCCGGCCGGAACGCTGGCGCGGGTGACCACATTGCCGAATTGATCGAGATAGGCGCGGGAGGGAACATGCGGCGAAAAGCCGATCTGGTCCGGCGATTTGACATCATTGCTGCGGCTGGGGTGCACATGGAGTTGCAGCAGCAGCGTGATGGGCGCGGGACATTCAAAAGCAATAGTATAACCGGCACGAATAATCATAGATTTCCCCTTTGGCTGTTGTAACGCCCCGCTTGGCAAGAGGTTCCGTGAAGCGGTGCAGCTTTATGCGGCTTGAATTGCATCATTATTAGGCACTCCCGCAGAAAATGCCCTGCGCAACCTGTCGCAGCAAGTTCTGTGCCGCCCGGATGTTTTTGATTGTCTGGCGGAAGTCATGCTTTACTGAAGGGATGATGCGCTGTTTTGATCGGTTCCGCAATGTTGATGGCTTAGCCACAGTTGGCCTGCTGTTGTGGCTAAGCGTAAGTCTGGTCGCGACGCTCTATGAGCTGTTTTCCAGCGGCGGGGATTGGCTGCACACTGCGGGCAAGCTGGCGAATATTGGTTTTTTGGGGCTTTTGCTGGCTTTGGTTTGGCTGCGCCCCGCGCCAAGTGCTAAGGCCGACGGAATTTGGCCGCGCGTGTCGGGCGTGGCGGCGGTGGCTTTGCCCGCCTGCGCTTCAGTTTTGCCCAAGGCGGAGTTTTCGCCGGTTTTGGTAAGTTTTTCCGCTGTGCTGGTTGTGGCCGGAATATGCGGCGCAATTTATGTGGTGTGGTGGTTAGGGCGCAATTTCAGCATATTTGCGCAAGCGCGCGGGCTGGTGACGTCCGGGCCGTATCGCTTTGTGCGTCATCCTTTGTATGTGGCGGAGGCTTTCGTGGTGCTTGGCGGGCTGCTGGCCTATCAGATGCCGCTGGCTTTGCTGTTGTTCGGGGTGATCATCGCCAATCAATTTTGGCGGATGCATTACGAAGAACAGGTTTTGAGCGCGGCTTTTCCAGATTATAAAGCCTATGCGGAACGCACCGCCAGGATTTTGCCCGGGATTTATTAAAGCTGCGTCTCCCTCAAACCCTGTTTCCAATAGTCCTTTACCCAAGCTACGGCGCCGTGGCCCCATTTGTCGCGTTTGCCCCAGCGTTTGTGGTCATCACGCACGAGATCATCGGGGTGAGGGTAGCCGTGAAAAACCACGATGCTGACGCCCCTGGGCTGGCGGACTTTTGGCCAAAAGCCATTATGCGGGCCAAGGCGCAGGCAACGGCGCTTGAACGAGCAGGTCCAGTTTTCGGGCAGATAATGCGGGCGCGTTGCAAACCAGCTGATATATTTCTGGTCGTTGCTGGCTTTCCGGTAGGCCGCTTGCGGGTCGCGCACGAACTCTTCCAGCAGATGATATTGATCTGCGGGCCTGAAGATAAAGACGGACGATTGACCGTGCTGCTTGTAGTTCAGCATTTTGCGGAACGGTTTGAACGGCCAAGCCACCCATTCACGCAAAATATGCAACCCGCCCATGGCTTTGGCTCGCGCGATAAACGGGTCAAGCGGGCCGGTGATCAAAATATCAACATCCAGCACCATGATGAGGTCATCGGGCTCAAACAGTCCGCGCTTGAACATCGCCAGTTTTTGCCAGCCGCCCTTCGACATTTTTTCGGGCGGCAGGCCAAGGCCGGGCAGGGGCCGCAAAGTTATGCGTTTGTCGAGACCATCGGCATTGTCACAAAAGCAGATAAACTCAAAGGGCTGTGTCATGTGCCGCAGCACCGCAGCGTGCAGCACGTTGACATAGGCGGGCGGAAACTTGGTGCCCCATTTCATGCAGACGATTTTGAGCATAATGATCCGTTTACCCCCCTCCCTATCCCTCCCCCGCAATGCGGGAGAGGGGACGGTTCCGCGCCCCGCTCCCTCTCCCATGAAGTGGGGGAGGGTTGGGGAGGGGGCTTTAAAGCTGCAAATTATGCTGGCACAAATCTCATAGCAGCGCCGTTCATGCAATAGCGCAGGCGCGTTGGTGCCGGACCGTCATCAAAAACATGGCCCAGATGGCCTTTGCAGGTGGCGCAATGCACTTCGGTGCGCACCATGCCGTGGGTTTTGTCGACTGTGGTTTCAACGGCGTTGGGCAGCGGGTCCCAAAAGCTGGGCCAGCCCGAGCCGCTTTCAAACTTGGTGGTGGAGGGGTAGAGCGGCGTTGCGCAAGCTTTGCAGACAAAGGTGCCATTGCGGTGTTCATGTAACAGCGGGCTGGTGCCCGGGCGCTCGGTGGCGTGTTCACGCAGCACGCAAAACGCCATGTCGTCGAGTTCGGCTTTCCATTCGGTGTCAGATTTCACAATTGTACTACTCATGTTTTGCTCCTGCGGTAGAGTCCCAAAATAAGCCTGTTTTGAACGGTTTGGAGCCTGTTCCCGAAAATTTGATTCAAGCGCAACCGCCAATCACAAAGTGGCGAGTTTGAACGGCTGGGTTATAACAGGCTAAAAGGAATCACCATGCCGTTTTTTGAACATCAGGGTTTGCAGCTTTTCTATCTCGATGCGCCTGCGACGGGAAAAGACCTGCACGAACCAATTTTGCTCATCCATGGCTTTGCTTCAAACCACGCGGTGAACTGGGTCAATACGCTATGGGTTAAAACGCTGACAGAGGCCGGGCGGCGGGTGATTGCCATCGACAATCGCGGCCATGGCCAAAGCTCCAAGCCTTATGAGCCGGGGGCCTATGCCACGCTGAAAATGGCAGATGACGCGCTGGCTTTGATTGACCATCTGCGGCTCAAAAGCGTCGATGTGATGGGATATTCCATGGGCGCGCGTATTGGTGCCTTTATGGCTGCCGCAGCACCGGTGCGGGTGCGCAGTTTGATTTTGGGTGGTTTAGGCCATTATCTGATCGAGGGCGGGGGGCTGTCGTTGCGCATAGCCGAGGCGATGGAAGCGGAAACGTTTCAGGAGCTCACCGAGCCGACACAGCGCATGTTCCGCAAATTTGCCGAGAGCACGAGGAGCGATTTGACGGCTTTGGCGGCCTGTATTCGTGGCTCACGCCAGAAGATGAGCCTTGAACTTGCAGCGCATTTGACCATGCCGGTTCTGGTGGCGATTGGCAGCACAGATATGGTGGCAGGCGATGGGGCCAAGCTGGTGGCGGTGTTGCCACAAGCCACGCTGCTGCCAATTCCGCTGCGCGATCATAATATGGCGGTGGGTGATAAAGTCTACCGCGCCGGGGTGCTGGCGTTTTTAAGTGCGCGGACGTAAAGGATTAAAACTCTGATATTTCAGAAGTTTACGGATTTTTTCTCGCAAATTGAGTCATCTTACTCGTGCCCGTGGCGGTGATGCAAATCGGGATAGTGCGCGTGGCTGTGGCGCATAGGCTCATGTTTGTGCCAATGCGTATGCGGCTCTAACACGGGGCCGTCATGGGCGTGTTGATGGTGGTCGTCGTGGACATGGCTGTGCTCATGTTCAAGCGCCTCATGAGCGTGGATATGAACGTGGTTTTCGGTCAGGTGAAGCCCTAATCCGGCGGCCATCAGAGCGCCCGCAAACAGCAGCTGCAAGGTTACGCTCTCCTGCAAAACCACAATCGCAACCAGTGCGCCAATGAAAGGCGCGAGCGAGAAATAGGCTCCGGTGCGCGCGGTTCCCAGATGGCGCAAGGCCAGCACGAACAGCACCAAGCTCACACCAACGCCTAAAAATCCGGCGAGCGCTGCTGCGCCGGCAGTTGGTATATCCGGCAATGCCGCGCCGCGAAAAAGCGCAATTGCAACATTGACCGCTCCGGCAACCAAGCGTTTAACCAAGGCGATTTGAACAGGGTCAGAGCCGGAAAGCTTTCGCGTGAGGTTGTTGTCAATGCCCCATGCCAAACAGGCAAGAGCGATGAACACCGCACCTTTGTCGAGAGAAAATCCCTGCCCCTGCCAAGATAACACGACCGCGCCAACTAAAATGGCGAGCGCGCCGAGCAACAAGCGGCGATCGACATTTTCCTTATAGAGCAGCCATGCTATGGCCATGGTGGCGAGTGCCTCAAGGTTCAACAACAGCGAGCCCGATGCCGCATTGGTGTGGCTGAGGCCAAACATCAGCAATACGGGCCCCAGAACGCCGCCAAACAGCACAACCACAGCTAACAGCGATATGTCGGCGCGCCGCAGTGGCGCTTCGGATCCCGGCAAACCAAAAGTGCCGCGCAACACAAACAGGACGCTGAGGCCCACTCCTGCGCCCAGATAGAGCAAGCCTGCTAACACTTGCGGCTCAACCGTGCCGAGCAAAAGTTTTGAAAGCGGCGCGGTTGCCCCAAATAAAATGGCGGAAAAAACCGCGAGTGGCACCCCGGGAAACACGTGTTCTGCGAAAAAAGATGATTTTGGTAACATCAGGCTCGTTTATCACACAGAGGCGACGTTCTCCAGCGCGGCGGGCCGAATTTGCGCCGCCAATTTTAGCCGCCATGGAAAAACTGTCACGGACGTGCTATATAAAACGTAACGGAGATTTTCATGGCACAGAATTCAAACTCAGGGCTGGCAACGAACCTCAGCGGCAACGTGGTTGCTCTTGGAAAAAACGATCCTTTGCTGGCGCGGGTGCGTCAGGAGGCGGAAGAGTTGGTGCGGCGCGAGCCTGAGCTGGCCGGCTTCATCTTTGCCACCGTGCTGAATCACGAGACGCTCGAAAGCGTCGTGGTGCATCGTTTGGCGGCGCGGCTGGCGCATCCGGATGTTTCTGCCGACCTTATCCGGCAGGTTTACGCTGATTTGATTGCGCGTGATGCCAGCGTTGGGGAAGCGTTTCGCGCAGATTTGATGGCTGTGGTGGATCGCGACCCCGCTTGCACTCGCCTGATTGAACCTATTCTGTACTTCAAGGGTTTTCACTCTTTGCAAGCGCACAGGTTGGCTCATTCTTTGTGGAATGCGGGCCGCAAAGATTTTGCGCTGTATTTGCAAAGCCGCTCTTCGGAAGTGTTCCAAGTGGATATTAATCCGGCGGCAAAAGTGGGCAAGGGCGTGTTTTTTGATCATGCCACCGGCATCGTTGTCGGCCAGACCTGCGTTATTGAAGATGATGTTTCGATTTTGCAGGGCGTAACCCTAGGGGGCACCGGCAAAGAAACCGGAGACCGCCACCCAAAAATCCGCCGCGGCGTGTTGATAGGCTCGGGCGCGAAAGTGCTGGGCAATATTGAGGTGGGCCGCTGCGCCCGGGTTGCTTCCGGCTCAGTGGTTTTACAGGCGGTTCCGCCCAATACGACTGTGGCAGGGGTTCCGGCGAAGGTGGTTGGCACGGCTGGTTGCGCAGAACCGGCCCGCAGCATGGATCAGCTTTTGGCGGAAAAACTGGAGCTTTAGGGGCATCCAAATAAAGCGCATTCGGTTTATTCCTTGCTCTGAAACAGGCGGGTTCCTTGTCTGAAAGCTCTGCACAATTGCCTCGCGGGAGTTTTAGCTCGCGTCGCAAAGTCTTGATGGGCGGGTTGGCCGGCGCAGCGGTAATCGGAAGTTCCGCATGGCATCAAGCGATTTTAAATGACACTTTCGAAGCTGACTGGGCAAAATTGCGCCGCGCGCGGGGAGCATTACCGGTCATTCCTGTATTCGATGCCCGTGACGTGGGGCCGGTTGGTCACGCGACTGCACGTCGGGCGCAAGTTGAAGCGTTGCGTCTCGCTTGCATAGGGCCATTGACACCGCTTTTGAACGGTATGGCCTATTGCTTGGACGAACTAGCCGGACGGTGGATTAACGCTTGTCATTCGCCTTACGCTGACGAGCTTAGACAGATTGCGGCAAAATTTGATGCGCCCGGCGTGTATTTGATCAATTCGTCTTATGAATGGGGCTGCACAGCGTTAGCCGCGCCAGCGGAAAAAGGCGACAGCGCAGTCTTACTGCGCACGCTTGACTGGCCCTTCAATGGCTTGGGGAAATACGCCGAGCTGGTAATTCAGAAAGGCGTTGCGGGTGCATTTTACAATGTCACTTGGCCCGGCGCGGTCGGCGTTTTAACGGCGATGGCTCCGGGCCGCTTTGCAGCTTCGATCAATCAGGCTCCGGTCAAGCGGCAGTTCAAAGCAGACTCTCTCGCTTTTCTGGACAGTCCTTTGAATATTTCTGACACGTATTTTAATATAACTGATCCACCAGCCATGCATGTTTTGCGACGTGTGTTCGAAGAGGCAAAAAATTTTACACAGGCACGGCAAATGCTGGAAACGTTGCCGATAGCCAATCCGGCAATTTTCACTCTTGTTGGTACCGCGCCGGGCGAGACCTGTGTGATTGAGCGCGATCGTCAATTATTCAAAACTAAAATGGGCGTCGCCAGTGCGGCAAATGACTGGCGCTATAGCTCTTTTCCTGGAACTTGGCTTGCGCTTGGGGCTGACAAGCGTGACCCGCGCGGCGATAACCCGGAACGGAGTGCATTTATAGAAAGTTTTGCAGGACAGCCGCTTGGTAATTTTAATTGGGTCAAAGCGCCAATCCTCAACGGCTACACCCGGCTGGCCGTAGAAGCAAATCCAAAGCTTGGTCATATTCGCGTGCGTGGCTATGAAGAAAACACCGACAACGATTCCGCCTCTCCGGTGACCGCTATTTTGGATTTTCAAACATAAGAACGTTGACGGAAAAGTGCTTTTGGCGGTTTTCCCTCTCGCCAAGCTTCGGCTCACGCGCTAAAACACCCGCCACTTGATTTGGCTGGCAGGGTCGATTTTTCCTAAGGGGCGCGGCGTGAAGAGTTCTGAATTTCCACTATTACAAAAATTTTTACGCAAAGCGTTTGGCAATGCCGCAATTTTGGTGACGCCGGATCCCAAAAACCCGCTCATGGGCCAGGTGAAGCTCGGCGAGCGCAATCTTGGCAAGCTCAGCGTTGATGATGAAGATGGCGACCGCTCTTTCGCCTTTGATATCCGCCTGCCGGTGCAGCGCGAAACCTTGCTGGAATATTTGCGGATGCTGTTCGAAAATCCGGCTTTGAAGCTGGTGGCGCGCGGCAAAAAGCTCGATTCGGTCGAACTGAACAATGGCGATGAGTTTTTGGGCGTCATTTCCGCCGACGATGCAAAAATGAAAAGCTGGACCTTCCAGATGGCCATTCTGGATCTCGATCTGGAAGATTTGTAAGTCCGATGCCGATTTACGCGCTGGGCAATGTTGCACCTGAACTGCCGGAAAACGGCAGGTTTTGGATTGCGCCCGACGCCAATGTCATCGGCAATGTTTCGCTCGGCGAGGATGTCGGCGTGTGGTTTGGCGTGACCATTCGCGGCGATAATGAGAAAATCAGCATCGGTGCCCGCTCCAATGTGCAGGAGGGCTGCATTTTTCATACCGATATCGGTTT